>CAKTNU010000086.1 GCA_934589325.1 uncultured Oscillospiraceae bacterium
ATTCAGGCCGATGTCGGAATCACCGGAGAAAATAATGAAGCTCATGAGTGAAATGGAGGGCTTCGCCCGGGAACGCGTTACGGGACTTATAAATAACTCCAATCTTTTGAATTATGCAAGCGCCGACGACCTGCGCCGCGGCTACGACGTGCTGCGTGATACCTCGATACAGAGCGGTCTGCCGATCGTACACACGGCGGGACGCCCGGAGTATCTCGCTGAATTTCTTGCTGACGGGCGCGATATGAAGTATATCGGCGAACCGCTCCCGCTCGAGACATACCTGCACCGCAGCTGGGACAGCTTCACGAGAAACGGCTTCTGACCACAGCGCATATACGAAAAAACACCCGCAGAGCAGATATTTGACTGCTCTGCGGGTACTTTTTATCGGGATATTGAATTATTCGGTACGTAGTGCTTCGACGGGGTCCTTCTTGGCGGCGATGCCCGCGGGGATGAGACCCGCAATGTAGGTCAGCGCAACGCTTATCAGCACCAGCGCAATACCGCCGACGGCAGGAAGCGTGGAGTTTATCGAGTATATGCCTGTCAGGTCATGTACGATGACGTTTATCGGAATATTTATCAGCAGCGTCAAACCTATGCCGATGACACCGGCGGTCAGACCGATAATTATCGTCTCGGCATTGAACACACGCGACACGTCCTTTTTCGACGCGCCGATAGCACGGAGTATGCCTATCTCCTTGGTGCGCTCAAGGACGCTTATATAGGTTATGATACCTATCATTATCGACGACACGACAAGCGATATCGCAACAAAGGCGATAAGCACGTAGCTTATGACGTTTATTATCGTCGTTATCGAGCTCATAAGCAGCGCCACAACATCGGTATAGCTTATCTGATCCTCGTCGGCCGCGCTGTCATTATAATGCTCTATTGCATCGGCGATGCTGTCCTTGCTCTCGAAGGTAGAGGCATATATATTGATGGTGCTTGGACTGTCAAGGTCGACATAGCCGAGCTTCTTGTACACATCCTTCAAACTCGACTCCGAATACACCGGCGGCATGGCATTGTCATATATCCAGAGGTAATCGGAATCTTCAAGCGCGAGGAGCTGGAAGTCCGCGGCAAGCTTGGAATCGGACAGGCGGGAATACAGGCTGCGCATCTGGGCCGCGTACTGCTCGCGCACCTGATCGGCTATCATCTGGCCGACATAGTCAAACAGCGTATCGTCGTCCATCTTGTCAAGCATCGAGGAGTACTCCGGATAGCTCTTGAGCACCATATTCTCGATATCCTTGCGCGTTGTGGATGCAAGCTGCTCGTCGACTATATTCTGAACATAATCGTCGGTCGGATTGCACATATATTCGATGTACACGTCCGCGAGCTCCGCTTCGGTCGCGTTGGCGATGTAATCACGCGCTGCATCCTGCTTGCGGCTGTTTGTCAGCGCCTCATCCTCGCGGTCAAGGAACGGCAGACCGCTGAATACGTCATGCTCGGGATCGTTTATCTGCTTCTGGACTATCTCGCGGGTCGCGGCCTGCTCTACGACATACTCCACCAGCTCATGCGTGTAGCCTATCGCACCGCTCATCATTCCGGACGCGGCATCAGCGTTCTGGCGGATTATGCCTACTATCTTCACCTCGAGCCCGTTGTTGTACAGTGTCTTGAGACCGAGCTCATCGTCGGTGAGGTCAATATATGTCCCGCTCTCCTCGTCATACTGATACATGTCAGCCGGGTAGATATAGCGGAAGCTGCGGCCGCAGAGCTCGTCATAGCTCCAGCTCTCTGCCTTGCTCTCAACGGATTCCTGTGACATGAACGACTGCATATCATCGGTTATGCTGCTCTTGGACTTGAGTCCCAGCGCGTAGAGTACGAGGTCGGATATCTCGTTATTCTTGTCAACCACGAGCACCACCTCGTCGTACTTCTCCGGCCAGTGGCCGTACAGCACGTCATACTGCTGCTTGACGAGGGCGTTTATAGGCTCCCCGTTCGCGCCGGGCAGCATCTCCTGCCAGACGTCCATCACGGAATAGTACGAGCCGTAGGTCGCAAAGAAGCTGCTGTAGTCGCCGCCGTATATGGCGCTCATAGCGTCCTGCAGAAGCCCGACCATGTCGGTCTTGCTTATGTTTCCGTCCGTGTCCTTGGCATAGAGATTCATATCAATGTCATACGAATACTGCACCGCGCTGATATACTGCGATATCTCACTGTCCTCGCTCTCTATGTATTCCTTGAACGCCTTGAGATTATTCGTCTCGACATCGGCGGAGACCATGGAGTTCATCATGTCGTACATGACTGTGCTGGAATACACGGCGTCCTTTGCATGCTGCTGACCTTCTGTGTCTGCATGTACGCCCATGAGCGAGGTCATGAGGCCGGTCATGTCGACCGACTCCGCCTGTATGGTTATCGGATAGCTTGACAGCGTATCCTCCTGGACCTTGTCAATATAGTTCTGTATGCCGTTCGAGAGCGACATGATGAGCGCGATGCCGATGATGCCTATGCTCCCGGCGAATGCGGTGAGTATGGTCCTGGCTTTCTTGGTCAGCAGATTGTTCGTGGACAGACTGAGCGCGGTGAGAAAGCTCATTGAGGTCTTTTTCGAGGCCGGAGCTGCAGGCTCGGTGTCTACCGAGGAGTATGGCGCGCTGTCGGAGGTTATAAGGCCGTCGCGCAGCCGTATAGTGCGGCTGGCATAGCCCGCGGCAAGCTCTGGATTATGTGTGACCATGATAATGAGCTTGTCACGCGATATCTCCTTGAGAATGTCCATTATCTGCACCGAGGTGTCGGAGTCCAGCGCACCGGTCGGCTCGTCGGCCAGGAGTATATCCGGGTCGTTGACCAGGGCACGGGCAATGGCTACGCGCTGCATCTGGCCGCCGGACATCTGGTTCGGCTTTTTCTGCAGTTGGTCTCCCAGGCCGACCTTCTCAAGCGCTTCGGTCGCTCTGCGGCGGCGCTCCTCCGGCGCAACGCCGGAAAGCGTCAGTGCAAGCTCCACGTTTGCAAGCACCGTCTGATGCGGGATCAGGTTATACGACTGGAACACAAAGCCTATCGAGTGGTTGCGATAGCTGTCCCAATCGGCATCCGTATAGTTTTTGGTAGAGCGGCCGTTTATAATAAGGTCGCCGGAGCTGTACTGGTCAAGGCCGCCGATGATGTTCAGCAGTGTAGTCTTGCCGCAGCCGGAGTGCCCCAGAATGGCTACAAATTCATGCTCGCGAAATTCAAGGCTGACACCCTTGAGCGCGTGCACCACGGAGTCACCGGCAATATAGTCTTTTTTGATGTCGATAAGTCTCAGCATTGTGATCCCTTCATGATTCCCTTCCCGCTAAATGTGCGTGCCGGAGCGCCCGGAGCTTGACACGGCGGTAATAATGCGATAAAATAACAAAGCTATACAGATATGCTTCCGTAGCTCAGCAGGATAGAGCATCCGCCTCCTAAGCGGAAGGTCACGCGTTCGAATCGCGTCGGGAGTGCCAGCCATCCGGGGTTTTACCCCGGATTTTTATTTTACCGTCCGCCGCCATGCAGCGAGCTTTCGCGCAGTCAAAGCATTTTTATCATAGCGCATATAGTACCACATCGGTCGGTGAATTTTATAGATAATCCGTGAACTTTCCCGGCAGCACGGGCGGCGTACCGGCAAATTTTACGGTATGACGCTTGACAAGTGACCGTTCGGTAACTATAATATCATCTGCCGAACGGTCACTGCTGTAAAGGAGGATCATTATGGCCGCAGACACGAAGGAACGGATTTTGGAAACAGCGCTTGAGCTGTTCGCGCAGAGCGGATATCTCGGGACCTCTATGAGCGACATTGCCGAGCGGCTCGGCATCACGAAGGCCGCTCTATATAAGCACTATGCCGGCAAGCAGGAGATATTGGACCGGATAGTGGAGCGGATGAACAGGACTGACTATGAACGCGCCAAGGAGTATGAAATGCCTGAAACGGAGCCAGACGGATATGCCGAGGCATATATGCGCGTCCCAGTTGAGAAGATCCGCGCCTACAGCACAGCGCAGTTCGACCATTGGACTAAAGACTCATTCTCCGCAAATTTCCGCAGGATGCTGACGCTGGAGCAATACCGCGACCCGGAGCTTGCAGGGCTTTATCAGGATCATCTTGCTTCAGGCCCGGTCGAGTACATGGCTGCAATATTCCGCAGATTTACAGACTCGGACGAGACCGCAATGCAGCTGGCGCTGGAGTTCTACGGTCCGATCTATCTGCTGTACAGTGTCTATGACGGGGCGGAGGAAAAGAGCTCCGTATCTCCCCTGCTCAGTGCACATATCGACCGGTTCATACAAAGATTTGAATCCGGCTGCAGGAACGGCAGAGCCCAGACATAAACCTGAAGCGCGCACGCCGCGTCAGGGGCGTATTTGGCTTATAGGTACTGTCATCTTTATTGACAAATGTGCTATCTTTATGTATAATAGTCAATATACATCGTTTGATGTGCATTAATGATCCTATGTTTCTAAAAGGGTGTATGTTATGGCTCCGAAAAACAAATTCACCAAGGATGAGATGACGGCAGCAGCGCTGAGGGTAGTACAGACCCGAGGTATCAGCGGCCTGACTGCAAAAACCATGGCGGATGAGCTCGGCACATCCACGCAGCCGATCTTCACCGGCTTCGGCTCTATGGATGTTGTCAGGCAGGAGGTCTATGCCGCCGCGATGATGATATATGACCGCTACACAGAGGCCGGCCTGAAAGAGAATATCCCTTTCTTCGGTGTCGGGATGCAGTATATACGCTTTGCACGTGAGGAACCTGAGCTCTATCGTCTGCTGTTTCTGACACAGGCGGCCGATCACGAACACAGCGCGATAAGGTCGATGCAGCATCTGCAGGCGCTTGTCCGTCCAATGCTGGTGGACGTTTATCATATCGCTGCCGAAGAAGCAGATCTGTATTTCCGCGATCTCTGGCTTGCCGTGCACAGCTTGGCAACGCTTATCGTGACCGGCGACTGCCCATACTCCGATCAGGAGATCGGGCAAATACTGACCGGCTTCAGCATCAGCATCTGCAAGGCTATCAAGGAGATTCCGGGCTTTGCGGCAGGTGTCTTTGACCGCGACACAGCTTTCCGCAAGCTGGTCGGGGAATAGTTTTATTGATACGCGAGGGTGATGCACAATGTCCGAAAGTTCCAAGTCTGAATTGGATTGGCTTCACTGTCCCAAGTGCGGCGGCAAAACGCGAATACAAATACGTCCTAGTACGGTGCTGGAGGACTTTCCGCTCTTCTGCCCAAAGTGCAGATATGCCTGCATGATCCAATTACATAACGGCAAAATAACAGAACTCACTATGCCAGACGCTTAGACGCAGTGCGGGACGCAGCTCATACGGTCCTGCACTGCATTTTTCAATTAAAAAATTTTATCGAAAGGAGCATTGAATATGGAAATAAAGCAATTAGGCAAAGAAACCTATGCTGGCAGGAAGTTTACCGCACGATACAAAACGCATGGTTACTATGATATCGCCCCGTGCGAAAACGGCTTCCGGATGGGATATGTGCCCTTCGATACGCCTGTTGAGCGTTCGTTTGACGACATATTCTTCGGTGAATGGCTGGAAAACCCGACAGCATTCGGTGCATTTGAAAACGGAAAGCTGCTCGGATATGTCGAGGGCGCATTGGAAGGCTGGAACAACCGTTTCCGGATCAGCAACATATGTGTGTTTGAAGGCTCAGAGCGCAGCAGGGGCATAGGAACAAAGCTGCTGAACGCCATACAAAGGACGGCGGAGTCCACCTCGGCACGAATGGTCATTCTGGAAACGCAGTCATGCAATGAAAACGCTATTGCATTTTATCGAAGGAACGGATTCTCCATGATCGGTTTTGATCTGTACGCTTACTCCAACACCGATCCGGACCGGCATGAAGTAAGGATAGAAATGGGAAAGAAAATAATTCACGAGTGACGCAGGAGGTATTAAGTATCATGAAATCTTTCTTTAAAGTAAATGTGTTATGTAAACTTCGTCGCAATTCTTGCACAAACCGCATGCGTGCCGTTATTTCCGTGCTCGCCGCATTGATGCTCCTCAGCTTTACGGCATGCGGAAAATCACAGCTCCCCGATGATGCCGCGCAGCCCAGCCCAGAAGCCGTTCAGACTGAAAGTCCGACCGGCACATCTGTTGACGATGCTGCCGACGGCGAGACATGGAAAACAGAATTTGAGAAAAGCCTGCTCGAAAACTACGGGGTCAAGCCGGATCACTATGAGGAGCTCGATGAGGGCATCTATCAAGTCTACGTTGAGATCGACGGAAAGATCATCCCATACGTGGTAGTAGATTCCGCAACCGGCGATTACCACGGGTAACATCCGGTTCGGCTCCTGTGCAGCAAGCATATGAATTTCGCTGTCGCCGGCCTTGCGGCTTGAGCTAAGAGCCTGTCAGCCGCCCGCACATCATTTACTCCACAGATATCGGCGCACCGGGAGTGCCGTCTGCAGCGCTATAAAGCTAAATTCTGTCAAATGAACAAAAAATTTTTATTTCCATAAAATATAATTACATTTTTTGCGCTTGTTGAAACCGACTTTATATGATATACTTTTTTCATAAAATTCCCGCTGTTTTTGCCGAAAAATGTCGAAAGTGCGGGCTTTTGTGACAATTTAATTTACATACTCAACGAAACCCTCGGTGCAATGCCGACTGAGAAAAGCATTTTACCGCCTCTATATCGTCTGGTATCTTCAAAAAATATCTCCTATGGTTTCTGCCGAGGTGATATTGTGTCTGTATTTGACGAAATTGGCAATTCCATAGTACTATTGCGCAAGCATAGAGGATTTACACAGGAGCATCTCGCTCTTGAATGTGAGATGAGCATCTCCTATCTGCGCCGAATCGAACACGGCACCGCAAACCCCACGATCAAGGAACTGCAGCACATTGCGGATATTCTTGGGACCGAGCTTGAAAACCCACTCTGTATTCCGGAAACGGTGGAATCCGCCAAATGAGCACGTCGGCAAAAAGCTACAGGCGGCCTATGCTGGTCTCACAAATACGTGTTTTCAAAACGCTTGGTGCTTACCCTGTATGCCCGCGCTGCCACATTTCGCTTGGCCGCGAATACCAGCGCTTCTGCGACCGCTGCGGTCAGCGGCTCTGCTGGGATAATTATGCCAAGTCGCTCGTTGTCATTACTAAAAGCTCCGGTTAGCGCGAAGCACACCTTCTCATCCCGTGTAAACGGACGAGAAGGTGTGCTTCTGCATTATCAAAAATGATTTTGCGCGGAAAGGCATGCTATTGTCTTTGATGATCAGATATTCTGTCAGCCGCAGCGCCATAAAATCAGAAAAGCACCGGTTTCTCATCAAACCGGTGCTTTTACTGGCACGCCGTAAGGGATTCGAACCCCTGACCTTCTGGTCCGTAGCCAGACGCTCTATCCAGCTGAGCTAACGGCGC
>CAKTNU010000087.1 GCA_934589325.1 uncultured Oscillospiraceae bacterium
ACTTCGTGCCACTGTCTCGCTGCGGCTCGGTCACGGCGCGGCTCTGACATGCCACCGGCATGTCATTCACTACCGCGTCGCCGCTTCGCTACCCTAGAAGGGGAAGCGCTGCGCGGCAAAGATTCGGGCGGCAGCGTTGAAACTACGCCCTTGGCGCCCCCCTATGGGGGAGCTGTCGGCGGAAGCCGACTGAGGGGGCGCCGGGGGGGAGAAAGCGCCAAGGCGGAAAAGAAAGGGACGGGTTTAGGTCTAGCCCAAAGGCTTCCCCTTTAGGGGAAGCTGTCAGCCTTGGCTGACTGATGGGGCGCCGGGGTGGGATAACTGCCGAGGACGAACCTTGCAGGGAGCGGGACGCGGGTTGTTTGGTCTTGCATAAGGCACGGACAATGGCAGTGGTCCAACCATGGCGCCCCCATCCCCCAGTGTGCGCACTGGGTACTTCCCCCTGAAGGGGGAAGCAAGGGGCAGTATATTATGTAACCAACATTAAGTTTACATTATTATGTTCATAATAATATGTTAACAGCATTATGTAAATAAACCCCGCCGGGGGCTGTGAGGCCACACGGCGGGGTTTATTTACCTGTATTGGGGATGCGGGCCCGGGAAGTATATGTCTTGAGCCGAGCTTTATTTTTCCAGCACCACCGTTGCGAGGACGGGGTTATGATCGGAATTTTCAAAGGCGGCGTTGACGGTCTCGACCTGCTTCAGGCTGACGTTCGGGGACAGGATAAGGCCGTCGATGACGTAATACTGCGTGCCGGCGGTATCGGCCGGGTCATAGGGCTGATTCAGCAGGCGGCAGGACGGCACGGCGAGGTCGTAGGCCAGAGTCCAGCCCTCGGGGGCGATATCGTCCGGCAGCACGCCCGGCTCCCAATTCTCGGGGTGCGTATTCGGATAGACCTCGAGGCTGCCGGGGAACACCTGATTGAAGTCGCCGCCAGCGATGACGTAATTGCCCTTCGCGTACTCGGCCTCGATGAACTCGCGCAGCTGCTTTGTCTGGGCTATCTTGCCCTCGCCGTCGTCATACGCCTCGAGGTGGAGGTTGACGAGGACGAGCTGCTTGTCGCTGCCCTCGATGGGCAGATAGCTCACGAGCAGGCAGCGCTTGAGATTCGCAGTGCTGACCGGCCACGAGAACGGGCAGGGCAGGGCGATGCGCTCGGCCGAGGCGATCTCGTACTCCGTCGTCGTATAGAGGCCGCTGTTGACGCGGCCGATGGGCGGCCACGGAATGGGGACGTAGGGGCAGGAATAGTTCAGCGCGTGGACGCCGCTGCCGCGGATGACGTATGTGCTCTCGTCGATGCGGTAGGTGCGGGCGGAGTCGACGTCGACCTCCTGAAGCATGATGAGGTCCGGAGACAGGGTGTCGAGCGTGTCGGAAATGCCGTTGAGATACTTCTCGACGGTGGCCTCGTCAGCGGACTTTTTCTGCGTGCCGCCGTCCATAAAGAAGTCCTCGCCCGCGCCGAGACCGGCGTAGCCGATATTCCAGCTGAGGACGGTCAGCTCCTCACCGGCCGTGAGCTGCTGGGGGACGGGGTCTGTGACGCCGCCGTCCCGCGGCTCGGCAGTTATCTCGAGCGGCTCGACCGCAGCGGGGCGGTATTCGGTGACGGTCAGAAACAGGATGCCGAGGGCGGCCAGCGCGACGACTGCGCCGAGCGCCCAGAGCACGATCTTCAGCGCCTTTTTCATAGCTCGGCAATCACCTCGCACTCGAGCAGCACGTCCTTGGGCAGATGCGAGACCTCAACGCAGGAGCGTGCGGGGTAGGGCTCGGTAAAGTACTGCGCGTAGATGGCGTTGACGGCGGCGAAATCGTCCATGTGGCGGATGAAAACGGTGGTCTTGACGACGCGGCCGATGTCGGTCCCGGCGGCCTCGAGCAGGGCGGCGATGTTCCTGAACACCTGATTGGCCTGCGCCTCGAGGCCGTCGGCGATGGCGCCGGTCTCGGGGATGATGGGGATCTGGCCGGAGCAGAACACGAGGTTTCCGACGATCTGCGCCTGCGAGTACGGGCCGATTGCGGCCGGGGCCTTGGGGGTGGATACGGTTTTCATGGGTTGTTCCTCCTTGCGGTTATGTTATGATGTGGGTGGTGGTTTTTGGGCAGGGTGGTGTCTTTTGCGGATTGGCACTTTCTCAGCCCTGGCGCCCCCTCAGTCGGCTGCGCCGACAGCGTCTCGCTGCGGCTCGGTCACGGCGCGGCTCTGACATGCCACCGGCATGTCATTCACTCCCGCGCCGCCGCTTCGCTACCCAGAGGGGGCGCCAAGGGCGTGGATTTGGCGCTGGTGCTTGAATCTTTGCCGCGGAGCGCTTCCCCTGAAGGGGAAGCCTTTTGGCAGTGAATGAACCTTTACCTCTCTTTTGCGTCATGGCGGTCTCTATACCATGGCGACCCCACAGTCGGCTTCGCCGACAGCTCCCTTAGGAGGGGAGCCAAGGGCACGGTGGATCACTGATCCATCAATATTGTATATCCGTGCTGCTTCAGGGCGGTCAGGACGGCTTCGCCGTGCTCCTTGCCGGCGACCTCGCAGGCCACGCTGACGGTGGTCTCGTTCGGGTTCAGACCCTGGCTCAGCTTATCGTGCTGGACGGTGAGGATGTTCGCGCTCATGGAGGCGAGGATGTGCAGCAGCTGCTCGAGGCTGCCGGGGCGGTCGAGCAGCTTCACGGCGAATTTTATGCGCCGGTGGCGGGCGACTAGACCCTGCTCGATGATGCTCTGCACAAAGCTGACGTCGATATTGCCGCCGGACATGATGCACACCACGCGCTTGCCGCGCACGTCCAGCTTGCCGCTTAGCACGGCGGCGAGCGGCGTCGCGCCTGCGGGCTCGACTATCTGCTTGCAGCGCTCCATCAGCAGCAGTATCGCGGAGGATATCTCCATGTCCGACACCGTGACCACGCCGTCGGCATAGCGGTTGATGAGATCTACCGTAATGTCGCCCGGCGCTTTGACGGCGATGCCGTCGGCGATGGTGGAGGCCGTGTCGGTCGTGACGAGGCGGCCCGCCCTGTAGCTCTGCGCGATGGCGTCCGCGCCCTCGGCCTGCACGCCGTAGACCCGCACACGCGGGTTTATCTGCTTTATCGCGGCCGCGACGCCGGCCAGAAGTCCGCCGCCGCCCGCGGGGGCGATGACTATGTCCACGCTCGGCAGGTCGCCGAGGATCTCGAGCCCCAGCGTGCCCTGACCGGCGATGACCTCGAGGTCGTTATACGGGTGCAGGAAGGTCGCGCCCTCCTCCTCGCATATCTCGCAGGCGCGCTTGTACGCGTCGTCATAGCAGTCGCCGGCGAGGACGACCCTTGCGCCGTAGCTCTCGGTGGCCTGGACCTTGGCGATGGGCGCGGCCTTGGGCATGACGATGGTGGCCGGGATGCCGAACTTGCGTGCGGCGCAGGCGACGCCCTGCGCGTGGTTCCCGGCGGAGGAGGCAACGACGGCCTGAAGCCCGCCGCGTTCCATAAGCGCGGCGATCTTATTGCTTGCGCCGCGGATCTTGAACGAGCCGGTTTTCTGGCGGTTTTCGCATTTGAGATAGATGTCGCCGCCGGTCATGGCGGAAAAGGTGGCGGAATGATCCAGCTCCGTGTGGTGCAGGATGGGCTTGAGCCGCTCCGCCGCAAGCTCGAAGTCGCGAAGTTCGATGTTCATGCGTGTTGCCTCCTGATTACATTAATATCTGCTGCTATTATAATACTTTACGATACTAAAGGCAATGTGCTTTTTTGCGTTTTTGACGGTACTGCGCCGCTGCGGGCGAGAATTTACGGGGCGTGACTTGACATATTTTCCGGGGATTATATAATTGGGAGTAGGATAGGCGCGGTTCTTGCTTCCCCCTCTAGGGGGAAGTGGCGCGGAGCGCCGATGGGGGCGCCGGGGCTGGATGTGTGCCGGTGTTCGTGCCTTATGCGGGGGAGGACGATGTGTGTCCGGATGCCTGCAGGGTTTGACCTTGGCAGTCGACCGAGCTTGGCGCCCCATCAGCCCAGTGTGCGCACTGGGCAGCTTCCCCTAAAGGGGAAGCCTTGGGACTGTTCTTGCTTTCCTTGGAGGGAAGCCTTGATGCCCATTACTTTACAAATTACAAACCGGAGGTTACTATGGCTGCGATCTTATACATTATTGTACCCTGCTACAACGAGGAGGCGGTGCTGCCGATCACGGCGCCGATGTTCCTCAAAAAGATCAACGACCTTGCCGCGGCGGGGAAGATAAGCCCGGACAGCCGCGTCATGTTCGTCAACGACGGCAGCCGCGACGGGACCTGGGACATTATCTCCGCCCTCGCACGCGAGGACGAGCACTACGTCGGCATCTGCCAGAGCCGCAACCGCGGCCACCAGAACGCCGTCCTTGCCGGACTCATGGAGGCGCGTGAGCGCTGCGACGTCACCATCTCCATCGACTGCGACGGACAGGACGACATCAACGCCATGGACGAGATGATAGACGCGTATCTCGGCGGCTGCGAGATCGTCTACGGCGTGCGCTCCAGCCGCGAGACCGACACCTTCTTCAAGCGCTTCACCGCGCAGAGCTTCTATAAATTCCTTGCTGCGATGGGGGCGGAGGTCGTCTACAATCACGCCGACTACCGGCTGATAAGCTCCCGGGCGCTCAAGGAGTTTGCAAACTTCCGCGAGGTCAACCTCTTCCTGCGCGGGCTGGTGCCGCTGGTCGGCTTCAAGAGCACCACGGTCAGCTACTCCCGCGCCGAGCGCATCGCAGGCGAGAGCCACTATCCGCTGAAAAAGATGATCGCGCTCGCGGTCGACGGCATCACGAGCCTGTCGGTGAAGCCGCTGCGGATGATAACCGGCTTCGGCGCGGCCGTCGCGCTCATCAGCTTCATAGGCGTGCTGTGGGCGCTCATCACGGCGATAGCGGGCAAGGCCGTCGCGGGCTGGGCGAGTATGACCTGCATCATCTGCTTTGTCAGCGGCGTGCAGCTGATCTGCCTCGGCATAATAGGCGAGTATATCGGCAAGATATACCTCGAGACCAAGCAGCGGCCGCGCTACATCATCAGCGAGCGGACATGGGAGGACAGCGATGAGAGAGCTTGAGCTGCACCGCATCTACCGGCATTTCAAGGGCGACTGCTATCTGGTGGAGGACGTGGCGCGTGGCTCCGAGGACGGGGAGGAGTACGTGCTGTACCGCAAGCTCTACGGCGACGGCGGGCTCTGGCTGCGGCCGAAGGAGATGTTCCTCGCCGAGGTCGACCGCGAGAAGTACCCCGACGCGCCGCAGCGCTACCGCTTTGAGCTGCTGGACGTGAAAAGCGTCGCCGGGCATGAGTGATCTGGAGGGGGCTGTGTGCAAGGTCTGACCTTGGCAGTTATTTGAGCCTGGCGCCCCATCAGTCGCGGCTTATGCCGCGCCAGCGTCTCGCTGCGGCTCGGTCACGGCGCGGCTCTGACATGCCACCGGCATGTCATTCACTACCGCGCCGCCGCTTCGCTACCTAAGAGGGGAGCCGCTTCGCGGGAGAAGATTCGGCGCGGCCCAGGAGGGGAGCCGCTTCGCGGGCAAACGAGGGCGAATGGTTATTGAACTGTGCAGAAAATGGTGGTAAAATAGCATATCACATCTCACACGGAAAACAGGGGGAATTTTTATGCCCAAGAGCATCACCCGCATCGTGCTTACCGGCGGGCCGGCGGCGGGAAAAACTACGCTGATAAGCCGCATACTCAAGGAATTCAAGCAGGAGGACGGCTGGCGCGTCATCACCATTCCCGAGACCGCGACCGACCTTATCTCCGGCTTCGGCATCAAGCCCTTCGGCGGCTGCGTCAGCATGCTCGATTTCCAGTACTTCGTCATCGACGACCAGCTGCACAAGGAAAAGCTCGCGCTCAAGGCCGCGCAGATGGTGCCCGAGGACAAGATACTCATCATCTACGACCGTGCCCTGCTCGACGACAAGGCCTACATATCCGACGAGGAGTTCACGGACATCCTGACGAGCTTCGGCAAGACCGAGGAGCAGGTGCTGTCCGGCTATGACGCGGTGCTGCATCTCGTGACCTGCGCCAAGGGCGCGGAGTTTGCCTACAACTACGGAAACGCGGCGCGCTACGAGAGCGTCGAGGTCGCCCGCGAGAAGGACGACAACACACTGCGCGCATGGAGCCGCCATCCCGCGCTATACGTCATCGACAACTCCGTGAATTTTGAAGAAAAAATAAACCGCGGCATCGCCGCAATATTCCGCATTATCGGCCAGCCAGCGCCCGCGCAGAGCAAGCGCAAGTACCTCATCGCCATGCCCGACACCGCAGAGCTCGTGCGCCGCTACAATGCCGCCGCGGTCGAGATGATGCAGACCTACCTCGCCGTCACGAATCCGCAGGCCGAGCGCCGCGTGCGCCAGCAGCGCAACGGCAGCGAGTATCTGTACTTTTACACCGAGAAGCGCACCAACGCCGACGGCACGCGCTGGGTCACGGAGCGCCCCATATCCGAGAAGGACTACGTTGCCTACCTCATGGAGGGCGACAGTGCGCTGCACGCGGTGCGCAAGACGAAGTACCGCTTCGCACTCGGCAGCCGCCGGTATGAGATAGACGTCTACCCGTTCTCGACCGAGCGGGCGATACTCTTTGCCTACGGCGACGGCGACGAGGTGTCGCTGCCCGAGGGTATCGAGGTGCTGCGTGAGGTCACGGGCGATGCGGAGTACAAAAACCGCAATCTCGCCAAGGTGCAGAGGCTGTGAGCATGGATATACGTGCGATAGCGAGGCTGAAGCAGGCCTGGGCGGGCTTCTGCGCGGAGCATCCGCGCTTTCCCGGGTTCCTGCGCGCCGTCGCCGAGCGCGGCGCGGTGCCGGGCGCGGAGGTGAAGATAACCGTGACCTACCCCGACGGCGAGACGCTCAACGCCGGACTGCGGATCCGGGAGAGCGACAAGGAGCTTATCGACGGCGTGCGTGAGCTCTGGCACTGATGCGCGGCCGGGATAGGGATTGGAATTTTGTATAGAGTTTGGTATGCGGCGGACTGCTGCCCGAGGGCAGCAGTCCGCCGGTTTTTGGTTGGGGGGATCAAGCGCTGCCGCCCCGATTTTGCCGCGGAGCGCTTCCCCTTTAGGGGAAGTGGCACGAAGTGCCGATGGGGTCGCCAAGGTTGGAGTATTGCCATGACAGGACTGCAGTAAAACACATTGCCCTAGCTTCCCCCTTCAGGGGGAAGTGGCGCGGAGCGCCGATGGGGGCGCCATGCTCGGTCACGCTCCATTGTTCGTGCTTTATGCTGGGGTGGATGAGGCGGGTCCGGGTGTGTGCAGGGTTTGACTTTGGCAGTTATTGAAGCCTGGCGCCCCATCAGTCGCGGCTTATGCCGCGCCAGCGTCTCGCTGCGGCTCGGTCACGGCGCGGCTCTGACATGCCACCGGCATGTCATTCACTACCGCGCCGCCGCTTCGCT
>CAKTNU010000088.1 GCA_934589325.1 uncultured Oscillospiraceae bacterium
GTTATGGGGATATACAGGACGGCACTGAGCACTGCGGCCGCGCCTGCGGCGATGCAGTTCCAGCGTTTACGCTTTGCGGTGAGTATGCGCGCCGGAGCTTCGGCACGAAGCACCGAGAAGGGCTTGAGGTCTAGCAGCAGCACTGCGGCATTCGCCGCGAACATTGCCAGTCCTATGAGGCCGAGGAAGTTGAAAAATTCCTTCCACTGCCACACCTGATTGCCGGAATCTATCTTAACAGGGCTGCCGAGCGCCTCGTCGAAGAAGTCTATGGTCGCCGCCGCTCCGCGCTTGGAAAAGTGCGACCACGGATGGTTATAGGCCGGGGTGTATATCACACGCATCGCCTGCTCACCGTCATACTCCTTGTAGTAGACGGTGTCGGCCTCGCGCTGCTCGCACTCATCAACAGGTGCGCCGAAGTTGAGGAACGACTGTGCCTTATCGGACATTATGTAGTCACGGGGCTTGAGGGCGGTCCCGTCGGCATTGACCTCACTGAACAGGAACTCGTCGTATTTATCGGCGATGATACCGACGTCAGTCGCGCCGTAGAGATCCGTATAGCTGCCGCTGCCATCGGTATAGGTTGCAAAGCAGCAGTTGAGCAGCAGCGCCTTGACGAGCGAACGGCCGTTTTCGTCGACGCAGAACTGCGCTGCAAGGTCGCAGTTCAGGCCGCCCATGGAATGACCCGTCATGCCTATGCTGGACGCGTCAACGTAGGGCAGGCTGAGCATGTACTGAAGGCCCGCCATGCCGCTCATCGGCAGGTTGTCGGCCGTCTCCAGCAGGTCGGAATCGCCGTGAGAGAACATATCTATGGCCATCACCACATAGCCGCGCCGCGACAGCTCTACCAGATTGCTGTCCTGCATCTCCTTGTTATTGTACATGCCGTGGACACAGACTATGCCTGGTGCAGGGTCTTCCTCTGTCGCCGTCTTGGGACGGTAGATGAGCGCGCTCATCTTTGCGCCGAAGGCGGTGTCAAAGCTGACCTCCGTGACCTCTACCATGCCGCCGGAGCTCTGCACCAGCGACGCGCCTATCATGCTCACAAGCATCATGAAAACGGCGATGATCGCCAGGATCTTCGTTTTCTTGGACGTTTTCTGCATTTTTGTTTCTCCTTTTCATAAATTTTCTTTCGTGCGGGCCGGATATAATTTCTTACCTTAATTATATCGTTAACTCGCGAAACTAATTTTAGTATATAGCAATAATTCACCAGTGTCAACCATTTAGTTAATACATAGAAACAAAATCTTTGACAAACCTTAATAATATTTAAGGTGGTTTTTAACGTGTCGGGGGCCGTCGTTTGTTGACGGAATATGTGGGATATGATATACTTCAAAATATGAAAAAATCTTTTTTGAAGTCACACAGGGAGCTGCTGTGGTTCCTGATGTTCGCCGCCGTGACCGGCGCTTATTTTTTGCTTCAATTTCTGCCGCTTGAGCACCGGGTCGTCCACGCCGCGCTTGATGACCGCATCCCCTTTCTGCCGGGCTTCATCATCCCCTATATTCTCTGGTACGTTTACGTACCGGGACTGATGCTGCTGATGTGCTTTACGGATAAGCAGAGGTTTCTGCGGCAGGCCGCGACGCTGTTCTCCGGTGCGTTCATCTGTATCGCAATATTCGCCCTGTGGCCAAGCCGCGTGGATTTCCGTCCTGACGCCGCCGGTGACGGGCTCCTGCTGTGGCTCTGCCGGGCGGTCTACTCAAGCGACCAGCCGTACAATGTGTTCCCAAGCCTGCATTGCTATGAAGCCACCGCGATATTCCTTGCGAGCTTCGGCTCCGGCGGCTGGCGGCGGCATAAGGCGCTGTGTGCGGTGTCGGGTATTCTCGCAGTCCTTATATGCCTGTCGACGGTGTTCGTCAAGCAGCACTCGGTACTTGATCTGCTGTCCGGCTGCACACTGGCAGTGCTTGTGTACTTCGCCGTAAAAGCGATCTTCGATAAAAAACATAAGAAGGTGGACCAATATGCGCATATATCCGTTTAATTTCATATACATATGCCTGCTCATGCTCGGTGCGGCGGCAACGCTGCTGATATGGCGTTCACTGCGCGGCAGGCCGCAGTGTACACGGGAGCGTTTTCTGCTCTGGCTGTGCGCGGCCAACATCGTGCTGTATTTCGTCTATAAGGGCTTTCTGTCCGTTGATGCGGAGTTCGTGCAGGTGTCCGGTATAGAGCGGTTCAACTGGTTCAATGAGCTCCCGCTCCAGCTGTGCAACATCAATCTGTTTCTCATCCCCATAGGGGTCATGACCCGGAAGCGCGGGATACTGGGATTTGCGTTCTTCATTGCGCCCCTCGCCGCGCTCATGGCGCTGATGTTCCCCGAAGCCGCATTTGTCGGTTATTCGATAACCCAGCCCAGGATAATCGGCTTTTATATGACGCATCTGCTGATAGTCATCTGCGGTATAAGCCTGCTGACGCTTGGCTTCTACCGGCCAGAATTCAGGGATTTCCCGGGCATAATCTCGGCGTTCATCGTCCTGTCTCTCGGCGCGCATATCATCAACACCGTTCTCCGGCACACCGTCTGCCCGCAGGCAAGCTATTTCTTCACCTACGGCGCGGATATCAGCGTACTGAATCTGCTGTGGCGGCTGATACCGATACCTTATATCTATCTGCTGCCCGCCCTGCTGGTGCTGCTGGCATACATGTCCCTCGTTACATTGTTCTTCCGCAAAAGCGGTACATTGGCAGAGGAGCTCCCGGCCGCAAGCGAGATATAACAATATATAACAAAGGCAGCTGACCATAAGGTCAGCTGCCTTTGTTATACCTGTATATCGATCACATCATACCGTATTTTATTTTCAACTGTAATATGCGCAGGACGCTCTCGTCAATGCGCTCCTCGCTTATCCTGCCGCTCCGGACAGCGTCCAGCACGCCGTCATAAGATGCGGCATAGTCATAGGGCATGAGAATTATGTCCGCTCCGGCCTCGACCGCGAGTACGGCGCTTTCCTCCGGGCTGTAGTTTTTGGTTATCGCGCCCATGGCGAGAGAATCGGTGATTATCACGCCCTCATAGCCAAGCTCTCCGCGCAGCTTCTGCGTGAGCAGCTCATATGAAAGCGAGGCGGGCAGACCGTCATCCGTGACCTGCGGCAGACTTATGTGCGCCGCCATGAGCATGTCGGTATTGTCGAGCACGGATATGAACGGTATAAGCTCGCAGTCAAGCAGCTCATCCCAGCTCTTGTTCAGCGAGACATATCCGTCATGCGAGTCGCCGGTCGTGTCGCCGTGGCCGGGGAAATGCTTGACGCAGGTCATCACGCCCGCGCTGTGCAGCCCGTCCACAGCTGTCCCGACCATTATCGCGACCTGCTCTGGATCGCTTCCGAACGAACGGCTGCCGATTATAATATTGTCCGGGTTGGAGTTTATGTCCGCTACCGGCGCAAAGTCAAGATCAATGCCGTACTCGCGCAGATATCCGCCGATGGATGAGTACATACCGCGCACGGTATCGACGCCGCCTTCCGCGGCAGACTGTGCGCCGTCGTATTTAGGCACGTCAAAGGCATCGGAGCCGGCAATGCGCGAAACAATGCCGCCCTCCTCGTCAGTTGCTATGAACGGAGCATAGTCCGAGCCGCTGCGCAGTGCCGAGATAAACGTTTCAAGCTGGGCAGGGTCCTTGATGTTCTTGCCGAAGAGGATGAAGCCGCCCGCGGGACGGAGCATCAGCTGCGCCGCCATCTCCCCGCTCAGCTCATCCGCCCCGTATTTTGAAGCGTCATGTACTTGCTCCGGCGTCAGCGCCGTATCCAGAGACTCGGGACGGATGATAAAAAGCTGGCCGACCTTCTGCTCCAGCGTCATGCCGTCAAGCAGAGCGTGGGCGGCATCCTCGGCCGCCCAGTCTGCTGAGCCGCCCTGCGCGCCGTCGTCCGGCACGATCACTATCTCGGCGCTCCCCGGGCTCGGCTCCGGCGTGGGCTCTGGTTTCGTAGATTCGCCGCAAGCCGCGAGAAGCAGCAGCGAGACAGCAGTAATAAAAGCATAGAATTTTTTCAAAATAAGACCTCCAAGGCACAGCAGCGGCCGCATCGTCGGCAATGGCCGATATGCCGCGGATGCCGCCGGGTAATAAATAAAACATACGCCGTATCATCGAGAGCATACGGAAGCATCGGCGCATTGCGTCATGAACTGTGTCTCTCAGCGCCATATGATAAGCCGATGCCGACCTGATGTCAAGCCGCTCAGTCCGGTCTTGACTAATGGCGCCTGCGGTGGTAAATTATATAAGTCACACGCCGGTGTGGTGGAATGGTAGACACAAGGGACTTAAAATCCCTCGTTGGCAGCAACGTACCGGTTCGAGTCCGGTTACCGGCACCACAAATTTTTATAACATTATCACCCCGGCTGGTCTGTTGCTGTTCTATGCGGCGAGGCCAAGAAAAGAGCCCTAGAGATCAACATCTCTAGGGCTCTTCCCCTTGTAAATGCCTAACTATGCAGCAATAGACCGCCGGGGCGCTGGCAGAGATCTCGATGCGGCGCTGAGAATGATTTACAATAAGCATCTCACTTCTCATCATCTACAAATTCAAACAAGTCCTCAACAGTCACATGGAACACTCTCGCAATATCCATAGCCAATTTAAGGGACGGATTATATCTTCCGTTTTCCAGATGGACGATCGTTTCCCGCCTTGCGCCGACAAGCTCGGCCAGTTCGCTTTGCTTATATCCCGCCCTCTCCCGGTATTCTTTGATTTTGGTTACAAGCACGAGCAATCCCCCTTCGCGTCCATATAGCAGAACAGGATCGTTCGTATAACGGATGTCAGCACCAGCACACCCATCAGCAGGTAACCGATCACCTCCGAGGATATGTCGAACCGGAGAATGGCGGACAGAAACCCAATGCAGACGATCAATACCATCGTGATCTTATAGCAGACCGAGTCACAGCTTTTCAGATTCGCCGCAGCCATTTCGTCCACGACCTCTTTCTTATATTTTCTTTCCCGCAAACCTAAAAAGCAGAAAAAGAAGAAAGCAAAGATCGCAACAGTAGTTTGAATGGAGCTGAAATAGCTCTCCCATCCGTTTCTGGCCCAACACCAGTAATACACCGCGATACAAATTGCCAATACGATACGTGCGATAAGCAGCTCCCTTAATGTTACTTTCCTATTCATAGTTCTTACCTCTATGTTACATATTTCTCACTTGCGATGTTATAAATATATCACTCGCGCTTGCAGATGTCAATAGAAAAAGTGAAATATTTTTAACTTCTGTTTTCGGAATAATAAGCTGCCTTTCTCTTTCAACTTCTCGTGCACTATTTTACCGTACATAAGTATTTGAGTTCATGAGAATCGGTGCATTGGCTCAAAAATAGTTTTCACTTTGGAAAAGTGTTTTCGGCATTTGGTGTTGAATTATAAAATATTGTACGTTGCATTTTGTCGGAAAGCAGGATATAGAAAAACTGTGTTGAGTACTGACATCAGCTGCCTCAACACAGTTATACAAATTGTGTTAAACGTGTTACGATTTAACTCTGTTCGGCCAGATATATGCTGACTCGGCTCTGAATTTGTGCAGCGGCCTCATCCACACTCTTCTGGCCTTCAAAGTATGCAGCAGCTTCCGACTGTATGATCGCCCTCAGAGTTTCATCCTTGTGGACAAGCTTTCTTGTGTTATATACCTGTTCCCGAAGAATTTCTGCATCACTCTCGTTAAAGATATCCATATTCTGCCGTTGGTCACGCTGATTTGTAACAGTGGCATTCACGGCTCGTTCAAAGCGCTCCTTAAGCACCGGAATGCCTGTCATTATGTTGGCATTAGATTCGCCCGTCATCAGCATACGTACAAATCTCCAAGCACCATCATGATGCTTACCGGAAGCCAAGATACCTAACCTAGTGTTATTGCCAACGCTCGGTGCCTCAGCATCAAACGGGCCATTGAGCTTTACAAAATAACTGCCTGTGCCCGCTGCTTCCGGGAATCCGGTCACAGCATAATCTGTTTCCATGATCGTGCGAGCCCAAAATCCGGCATCGCCGGCAAGGTCGGTACTAATTTGAAACAGAAGCGGGTCTTCATATTTTTCAATGACACTGGGCTGTTCCTTCAGGAATGTCAGCCAATTTTTAAAAGCCGTGCTGTCAAAGGAGCATGTCATCTCATCCCAATCCACAAACTCTGCCGTAGCTGCCAATATGAAACTGTCCAACAACCGCTCTCTACTTAAACAGTCCAAATCCGCCGTCCGTGTTTTCAGATCACGTATGCCGTCGATCGTCCAAGCTTCATGACCTGTATAAATATCGCGGCGAGTAATCATTGTCAACAGTGTGAATTTATCAGTATATTCGTAGAGAGCTCCGTTTTTCAGCATAGCATTCAGCAGCGGCTGGATAAAGTCATCCCTGCTGAGCTCCTCGTCTGCATCAATATATGGCAGCATATCTACAAACAGTCCGTCCTTGATTGCATTTTCAGGTAACAGACTTGTGTCTACTATATCGATTTCATTGGATGTTGCCAGTTCTATAAGCAGACGGTCTCGCTCTGCTTCATTTTCATAAACAACCGGCTTTATCTCAATTTTGAACTCAGGGTCTGTGTTATTGAAACGAACGATGGCATCCATAAGCTCACTCGTATATGTATATGCCGTCGATTGATATTGGTACATTTCATCACTGGAATCGCCGAAGCAGACCATTGTCAGGGTGTGTTTCTCAGGTACTTGGCTTGGCGTAACTTTTATGATATCGCTGCTTGTTGGATAAAAAAACTCTCCCCTAGAGTTCTCAAGAACTCTGCTGCCGCCCATTCCACTATAGCTCAGGGCAACATTCATCCATTTGAATATCTCCGTTTTGTCTCCGGAAACAGGATCATAGCGTAAGAGCGCTTTTTGCTCTGTGGTCAAGAAATCCCCCATATTGCTGCTGAAAAAGCCCTTGTTTTTTATAGATACTACCTCACCAAACTTCAAGCTTGCCTTATCCAACTCTGCATAGCCGCTGCTGGTGCGAATATATTGCTTATCATTTACGCGTAATTGAAATATTTCCCCAACAGCGGGTAATGTGGAATCGTCAAGTACCTCTCCGTTAGGGTCAATCAGATAAGTAGTCGAATACGTTGTCAGCAGCGCTCTGTTCGCGTCTAATGCCAGCGCGGAGCAGATAATAGCACCATCCCCCTCGGTGCTGCTGTCTCCTGCAAACGGTATGCGGCTGCATATTGAATTCTTTTTGCTGAGTTCGGTGGAGATAACATAATATCCCAACTCATCTAAATTCGCTCCGCCTTTGATATCTGCCTCTGTGTAACTC
>CAKTNU010000089.1 GCA_934589325.1 uncultured Oscillospiraceae bacterium
GCGGGGATCCGCGCAGCAACTCCAAGCTTGCGACTGTTATCGCAAAGGCTAAGGCTGCCAATATGCCCAACGATAACATCAAGCGCACCATTGACAAGGCTCTCGGTGCGGGCAATACAGAGAACTATGAGAAGATAGTTTATGAAGGCTATGGCCCCTGCGGTGTTGCCGTTATCGTCGAGACTATGACTGATAACCGTAATCGTACCGCGGGTGAGATACGCCACTACTTCGATAAGTACGGCGGAAACATGGGCGCTGCAAACTGCGTTTCCTGGTCTTTCGATAAGAAGGGCGTTATTGTTATCGATAACGAGGATGAGGAGCTCGACGAGGATACCGTCATGATGGATGCTCTCGAGGCCGGCGCTGCCGATTTTGAGGCGGATGACGATGTTATGACCGTATATACTGGCGTTGACGATGTCGCGGCTGTTGCCGATGCGCTGACCGCAGCAGGCTATAAGCTGCTGTCCGCTCAGGTCGAGATGCTGCCGCAGAACGGCTACATCAAGCTTACCAATGAGGATGACATCAAGAATATGCAGAAAATGCTCGACATGTTCGAGGACAACGACGATGTCCAAAATGTTTGGCATAACTGGGAAGACGCCGAATAATGGCATGATCAGGTATTAAATACAGAAAATAAGAGCGTGGTATTGGCTGCTTCAGCCAATACCACGCTCTTCGCATTTATGACACAGCGTATATGCGTGACATTATTTCACGAGCAAAAATGTTTTTCCGTGTGCATACGGCGAACCCGGAGCGTTTGCAGCACAGCGCTCACGCATGCCTGCACGGTCGGTTATCACGAGCCCGGATAGACGGTCGATGCCAAAATCGAGCAGGGCTGGGCACATCGGAACGCTTGGCCCGACGAGTATCGTGTACGCGTCGCGGCACAGATCAAGCAGGTGCGGCAGAGTTTTGTTTATTATTGAACTGCCGGTTATTAGAACAATATCGCATTGCGGAAGAAGAAAATCACATGCCGGATCAGGATAGTCGCCCTCACGCGGCTCGCGCTCGAGAATAAAAATGTCTTTTGCATCACGGCGCATCTCTTCGGTCCCGTGCATGTGCCCGACAATGCCGACTGTTCTGCCGCGAAAATCAATGCCGCGGGTGCAGTAATTTTCAAAAGGTTCAGCACAGTGCAGAGCGGACATGCGCTCAGGAGTGTTGTAAAATGCGTTTGCCGCAGCCAAGGCAAGGCTTGCCTCTTCAAAGTTCCAGCTTTTGACCGCCGCCGCTGCTTCTGATACGGTAAGCCCAATAAGACTGTCCTGCAGTATAGCCGGGCGGCTCGCGCCTGAAGTAAACATTGCTGCACCGCTGTGAGCTTCAGTTTCAGCCAGAGCCCAGACGCGCCCGGGGACTGCGCCGTTTATATGCTCATCGCCGGTCACACCGCTGCAAATGCAGTCGTAAAGAGCAAAAAAGTCAGACATTTGCGTATTCCTCGACCCACTTAGCGACTATGTTTTGAGCTATCTTATCGTCACGACCGGAAGTCTTAAGGATGAGCGTATCGGGATCGCTCGAAAGCGCTTCAAACAGACGCGCAGTATAAGCAGGAAATTTGTCGCCGAGACCGAAGCGGGACTTAAGCTCCTGCACGCTCTTGTCCGCCTTAAGCACGCCGATACACGGCTGTTCGCTCGACAGGAAGTCAGCCAAAGCCTCGCGGAACTGCGGAACAAGTATTTCATATCCGCCGAACTCGTCAATCACCGAGAACGGGTAAAACTCCGATTCCTGAAGGAGCTTCACCGCATCTATCCGGAAGACCTCGTTGTCGTGTGTCGGCGGGGTAACAGAATAGTCGAGAAAACGCTTCCCCTCATAACTGTCGGGGTCGAGCGCGGCAGCCGTTGGCAGAAGGTCAAAGCCGAGCAGGGAACCGTCTGCGGCAAGCCTGCGCTCGGTTATAAATCCGCCTGCGTATGCGAGCCTGTCACCGAGAGCGCGGCGTATCATGGTGGTCTTTCCGCATCCGGATGGACCGGTGAGGAATATATGCTTTTTCATATCGTATCCTTTCAAAGTTGCTTAAAGTTATCACGCGGACAGTATATACCGTGCCGCGTGATATGTAAATACTATTTACCTGAAGCCTAAAATGTATCGGATCAGGAAGCGGCGGAAAACATTCTGCCCGCTGCACAGCTTGTCGCGCATATCTATGAACAGCGCATAGGCTGCAAGCCGCTCCTCCCGCGTAATGCTATGCTGACTGAAGCGGACTTTTTCGGCTATGGACACGATCTCGCGTGGGATATCGGCACCGAAGCGTGAAAGAGTACGCGAGCAGTTATAGATGTACAGTACAGCCCGGCTGCTGTCACGCTGTGTGAAGCGGCGTTTTCTTTCCCGCAGAAGTACGAACTGCCACAATATGATGCAGCCGATCGCCGCAATAACTATTACAGCGTGGGTCAATGCCTTTTTTGCACTATTTGACATTCCTGCGGTGTTCTCGCTTACATCGGATGAGATTATCCCCACCGGGATGATATCCTGTGCAGCCGCTGCGCTGTCAGTTATGGTTGGAGTCACGGGCGTATCGGAATGGTCAGGTGCCGCATCCTCACTGCTCTCAGGCTGCGCGGTCTCATGCGGAGTATTGCTTGAAACGGCGCTGCCCGTGACCTCTACCGGCAGCCAGCCGAGGCCGTCTGCATATACCTCGACCCAAGCGTGCTCATCACTGCGGTATACATTGACATATTCTCCGGCCGTAGTGCTGAATGCGAAGCCGTCGACGACACGGGCCGGTATGCCGAGCGCCCGGTACATTACAGCCGCGGCCGTTGCGAAGTGTGTGCAGTACCCGCGCTTTGCCTCGCGCAGAAAATAGACTGCGTAGTCGTCACTGTCAAAACCCGTTACGCTCAAGTCATATTCAGCCGCACCCTGGACGAAGGCTGCAACGCGGTTTATGATGTCCGCATCGCCTGACGGGATGCCTGCATCGGCGGCAATATCGAGTATTGCACTGCGCGTGGAGTCCGGCAGCTCGGTGTAATATTCATGCACATATGTGCGGTAGTCAGCCTCTGCCTGCGCATATTCGTCGGGGATACTCAAAGCATATGTATTACCGGAATAGCTTATATATTCGGCGGTGTATGAGGCCTCGCCGCCGGACTGAACAAATACATCGTTCCCAGAATCCTGAAGTGAATAGTAGGGGAGAGGCAGTACAGTTTTCCCGGTGGCCAGCAATTCGATATCAGTGCTGTAAACCGCCGAACCGGGCGAACTTCTCAGCGCGTGAGCCGAAAAAACAAGCGGATCACCGCTGGGGTACTGCTTGGCGGTGCTCCAGCCGCTGCCGAGATAGTTCCCGTATGAGAAGCAGCGCAGATACATATATCCGCTTTGCTCCGCACGGACACGCAGCATAAGCTGTGTGCGGTCGAAATCAGGATAGCCCTCTGAGAGATCGAGCGTCCCGTCCCCCATGCTCCAGCCGGCAGATATGGACATATCATTGAAAATACCATCCGACGGAGCATCCGATGGCTGCGTTGTGTCCGGAGTGTCGCTGCTGAATCGGCCGGTGAATATCTTCGTGATGCGCTGTCCAAGCGCATCCAGCTGCTGTGCCATATCTATATCCTCGTCGCTCAAGTCATACTCGTCCGGCGGACTGAACGACAGCAGCAGACATAGCAGCAGGAGGACAGGGACAGCCAGAATGAATGTCGTCCGTCCGCCGCAGGAGCTGTCGGAATATGTACCTCCTGAAACAAGCAGCAGCGCCCAGAACAGAAGAAATCCCACCATGAGATATACCGGAGGGAAACCGTTGACGCAGATGCACACGGCGAACAGTGTGCCGGAGATAAGCAAGCCGGAAAATATGCGGCCGTTTTCGGCGCTCAGCACTGACGCCATCAGGATGCAGATGACAAAGTAGATGATCAGCAGTGTAAGCGTATGATCGTCAGTAAGGTTTGAAAAGGCGTATACCTCGGCAGAGTAATAGAAATGGTCGAGATACTGCCCGCTCACCTTGTCAGCCAGATCCGAAAGCTGAGTAATAAGCGCAGTGCGCTCGTGCCGGCAGACAAAAAACATCACTGCCGAGCAGAGCAGAACGCCTGGGATGCGCATGTGACGTATGTTGAAGCACACCCATACGAAGATACATATGACTGCCGCCCAGAAATAAAAGCTCCGTGAGTGCGTCAGCCTGAAGCTGGCTGCAATAAGGTCTGTCAGAATAAAGCTGCTCAGTGCAAGAAGCAGCAAGAATGCGGCGCGGTTGAGGAGCTTCTTCATTTTACGCTCACCCCCTCGTCGGAGACGATAAAGCAGCAGCGCGAATTTGTGCGGTCTATGCTGCCTGCAGTGCCTCTGGGAGAGGACAGAAGCTCCATAAATGCCTGCTCGGATTCCTGCGAGTTGCCGACAATTGATGTGCCGGAGGAGCCGACTAGCTCGTGCTCCTGCTCAAGCTCGCACAGACTCAGTGAAATTGACCGCGCATTGCCCAGTGCGCGGCGGCTACGGCCGGAAATGACGACATATATTTTGGAATCGGTACTGACAAGCGGTTCGCGTACTATAGTTTTGTCGGTCTTGGAGCTCAGCTTCCAGTGAATACTGTTGACCATATCGCCCGGACGGTATTCGCGCAGCTCATGCTCCTCGGAGTATCCGCCGCTGGGCTTAGGTTTAAGCACAGTGCGTGATTCGAGCTCTGCAGAAATATCACGCAGGCCGTCGGGCACGATGACCGGCGGCATAACGATGCAGCTTACCTGCGCAGGCGCAGGACGGCGTATAGATATGAGGCGCAGCACGTCACAACACCGGACGCCGGATATCTCACATTTAAGACGCCCACATTCGGCAGAGGACAGCGGAATGTAGAGCGTACCGCCGGATAAATTATCCCAGTGAAAGCGCTGCTCGATACATTCGCCGGTGTAGATATTTGTAACCTGCAGCAGCAGACTAAGTCTGCCGAGCGGTATCACGCCGGTGTGCACCGCGACACAGAGACGCAGCTCGGAGCCGCACACTGCAGTCCGGGGCACGCTTATTTCTACCTTAGCTCTCAGCATTCCCGGCAGGGATACAAGCAGCAGAAATAGCGGCACGAAAATAACGGCGGAGAAGAAAAACGCTCCGAACCAGCCGAGATAGCCCAGCTTGAATATAAATGCTCCGGCGATGGCCAGAATGTAAAAAATAAAGTAAGCAGTCGGCATGGCTTATATATTCGGTGCTTTGACGCTGTTCATTATGCCGCGGACTATATCGGCATGCCCGCGGGAATCGGCGGCGTCGCTCCAGAGAAGCCGGTGCTCGATGCAGTCTCGGAACACGAAGCGCACGTCACGCGGCAGAACATAATCCCGTCCCTGTATCCACGCAGTGGCCTTTGACAGCGAGGTAAGCGCCAGCGACGCACGGGGGCTGGCGCCCTGAAGTATGCGCGAATCGTTTCTTGTGGCACCGCAGAGCTGAACTATGTAGTCGACCAGCTCATCCTTGACAAACACTCTGTCGACTTCCTGACGTATCTGCATCAGTTCGTCCTTGCTTACGACCTGCTGTACTGCGTCAAGATTGATGTTTTTCTGCTTACGGCGTATCATTTCGGCCTCGTCCTTGGGACTCGGATAGCCTATCGAGAGTCGGAGCATGAATCTGTCCATCTGCGAGTCAGGCAGCATTTGAGTGCCCTTTGCGCCGGTCGGATTCTGTGTTGCGATGACTATAAACGGCTGCGGAACAGGGTATGTGCTGTTATCAACTGTGACTGCGCCTTCTTCCATCGCCTGCAGGAGCGCGGACTGTGTACGGCTCGTTGCGCGGTTCAGCTCGTCCGCGAGGAACAGATTGCATAGTACGGCACCTCGCTGATAGCGCATCGTTCCTGTATTCTTGTCATATATGGAGAAGCCGGTGACGTCAGAAGGCAGTACGTCCGGCGTGAATTGCACACGGTTGTATTCAAGTCCGAGCGCCTTGGAGAAGGCAAGAGCCATCGTAGTTTTGCCGACACCGGGTATGTCCTCCATCAGAATATGTCCGCCCGCAACGATGCCGAGCAGGACTTTTATCATGACCTCGTCCTTGCCGACGATGACACGGCTGACCTCACGCAGTATATGCTTTGCCTTGCCGATGGAATCTATAGTATCCATAAAATACCCTCCCAGCATGTAATGTCATTGTTTTGTAACATTATACCATGCTTTGGGAGGTGCTTCAAGCAATATTATGATTTTTAAGAATTATTTACTTTTATCGCGGGATTTAAAGATCACTGCCGCAAGAAAGCCAAAAAATACTGCGGCACATATTCCAGCGGCGGATGCAGTAAAGCCGCCGGTAAATGCGCCTATGACACCGCTCTCGGCCACGGCCTTTTTTACGCCCTGCGCCAGAGTGTTTCCAAAGCCCGTAAGCGGCACTGTGGCTCCCGCTCCGGCCCAATCGACAAGAGGCTGATACAGCCCGAGTGCACCGAGAACGACACCGGCAGCAACATAGCAGGTGAGTATGCGAGCGGGGGTCAGCTTAGTGCGGTCGATGAGTATCTGACCGATAACGCACAGAATACCGCCCACCACAAAGGCTTTTACATACATTGAAATTTCCATCTGCGTCTCCTTTGGCATCTTCAGGCCGGATTTTCTATTGCAACGGCGTGGCATATGCCGGGAATACTGTCGCCCTGCTGCGCACTGGTTGCTGACATCAGCGCGCCGGTAGCGGCAAAGAGCACACGGTTCCATATGCCTTTGCGCATTGACGGCAGAATGTGCGAGGCGAGAACAGATGCGCTGCAGCCGCAGCCGGAGCCGCCTGCATGTACATCCTGTGCCTTGACGTCATATATCAGCATACCGCAGTCAAGGTACATCACGCCAAGCTCTATGCCGTCGGCGCGGAATAATGATTCAAGAATGTCATGACCCAAGGCGCCGAGATCGCCGGTAAATATGGCATCGTAATAAAATGGGTCACGTCCTGTATCATGAAAATGCTGCTTGAGTGTACTGTATGCCGCCGGAGCCATTGCTGCGCCCATGTTGTTCGCGTCGGTCACACCTGCGTCCGTTATTGTTCCGGTCGTCACATGCGTCACCTGCGGACCGGCGGCGTTTGCACCCAGTATCACAGCGCCGGAGCCGGTGACCGTCCACTGCGAGGTGGGCGGGCGCTGGCCGCCGTATTCCAGCGGCAGCCGGAACTGCCTCTCGGCAGAGCAAAAATGCGAGCCTGTCATGGCACATACACGCTCTGCGTATCCGCCGTCTATCAGCATTGCAG
>CAKTNU010000090.1 GCA_934589325.1 uncultured Oscillospiraceae bacterium
TTGCCGCCAAGCAGCTCACGCATACCGGCATTGCCTTCGGAAAACAGATACACATACTTTTTGCTCATTGTTTTCTTTCCTTTCTATAACAAATAAAATTAGATAAATTTGCTGCGGAAAGCGTCAAAAAACTGACCTTTTCCCATGTGCTAGAATATCACAAATTTGGGCAGATAATCAATGCATTTTACCTACAAATCCGCGCCTGATATAGTCGAAATTTCGTCTGCGATTTTTGCAAAACCAACAATATCTATCGCTTCACCGCGAATTTTTGTATCAAATCCGCAATTTGCCAACACGCGCTCCGCGCTTTCCTTGTCCAAAACGCCCAACTGAGAGCTGAGCGCGTTCACAAGTGTTTTCCGCCGCTGGTTGAATGCGGCGCGGATAACGCGGAACATCAGCTTCTCGTCGTGCACCTCGACGGGCGGCTTTTCGCGGCGGCGAAGGCGGATGACGCTCGACGTCACCTTCGGCTGCGGTATGAAGCAGCCCGGCGATACGTCGAACAGCAGCTCCGGCTCCGCGTACCACTGCACGAAAATGCCGAACGCGCCGTAATCGGCGGTCCCGGCCCCGGCGCAGATGCGTCTGGCCACCTCGCGCTGTATCATCACGGTAATGCTGTCAAAGCAGCCGGCCTCGATGAATTTTGTCAGCAGCGGTGTTGTGACATTATAGGGCAGATTTGCGCACACAACGGGCCGCAGCGCGCCGAAGTGCTCCCGCACGAGCGCGGGGATATCCTGCTTGAGCACATCGCCGAAAATTATCTCGACATTGCCGCAGCCGGACAGCGTCTCTGCCAGCACCGGCTTGAGGCTTTTATCCAGCTCAACGCACAGCACCCTGCCCGCCCGCTTGGACAGCTGCTCGGTCAGGCAGCCGATGCCGGGGCCAACCTCCAGCACGCCGGTGTTCTCATCCAGCAGCGCGCTCTCGGCAATATCCTCAGGCACCCATGCGGCAGTCAGGAAATTCTGTCCCATGGACTTGGAAAAACGGAAGCCGTGCCGGTTCAGCAGGGCACGTATCTCATTTATATCAGTCAGGACCATGCGCTCATCCCCGCCCCGACCTGATATAACGAAGCCACTGCCCCGACAGGCAAAGGATTATCAGCACAAGGCCGCATATTTTCGGGAACACGGACGCCTGCACCGCAAAAATAAGTATGCCCAGTGCGAACAGACATATAAGCGTCCACACTATCGCCGAGACGAGATATTTTTTGTTTCCGCCGTTCATTTGCAGTCCCCCGGTATATTTTTATTTTTGAGCACCTTTTCATAAGCCTGACGCGCCGGGTCATGACCGGCCTCGACGTCTACAAGGACATTGCCGCGGTACCGATAGCCCGACTCACGCAGCAGCCGCTGCATGGCCTTGTTCTTCCTATGCGTGTCAACGCGGATGCAGCGCAGGCCGAAGCCTTCCGCCGCCTGACGCTCGACGCATTTCATCATGAACTCCGCCATACCGCTGCCGCGGTACTTCGCCGATACTGCCGAGCGGTGCAGCACACAGTAGGGCATATCGGCCGTCCACTTGCCATCGGTTATCTTCGCGTAGTTTTCCTGTTCAAGCGTACTCAGGACAAAGAACGCCGCCGTCTCGCCGCCGTGCGTCACAACGAAGCACTCGCCTCTGGCGATATCCTTAAGGAAGGTCTGTTCATCCGGATATCCGCCCTGCCACTGGTCGACCCGGAAGCGGCGCAGACTGCGCCGCGCATCCTCAACGATGCGCAGGATATCCGCCATATCGTCTGCCGACGCGGGGCGGTAATCGAGCTTTTCGGTGAGCTTGACGCGGCCTGCGTCCTTCTTTATCTCGTCGAGCAGCTTTTCATCGGTCTTATCCACCGGGCTGAACCTCTCGAACATATCCGGGCGCTTGCTCATCGTGCGTTCAAGCTGTTTTTTACGCCGCCACAGCTCCACCTTTGCATGGTCGCCGTTTATCAGGACCTCCGGCACGGCGCGGCCCTCCCAGACCTCCGGCCGCGTGTACTGCGGATATTCGAGCAGTCCGTCCCAATGGCTCTCCCCGGTGTAGCACTGCTCATCGGCCAGCACGCCCGGCACAAGGCGGCACACAGAGTCCGCCACGGCCATCGCCGCTATCTCTCCGCCGGTCAGCACGAAGTCGCCCAGCGATATCTCCTCGTCGACGCACTCCTCGATGAAGCGCTCGTCTATGCCCTCGTAATGGCCGCAGACAAGGACAAGATGGTCATAGTCGCGCTTGAGGCGCTTGGCCGTCTCCTGCGTGTAGGGCTGACCCTGCGGCGAGAGATATATCACCCGGCTCCGGAGCCCCTGTGCGGTTGACATAATATTTTCAAGGCATGATTTAAGCGGCTGCGCCATCATCACGCAGCCCCAGCCTCCGCCGTAGGGATAGTCATCCACCTGGCACTGCTTGTTCTCGGTAAAATCGCGTATCTGTACGCAATTTATCTCTATTATCCCTTTTTTTGCCGCTCTGCCTATGATGCTCTCATGCAGGACCGCATTTACCGTGTCAGGGAAGAGGGTCATTATATCTATCCGCATCGCGATTACATCCCTTCAATGAGCCGGACAGTGATGATGCCCTTCTCGGCGTCGGTTGACATAATAAATTCAGGCACTGCCGGGATGAGATGCTCCGTCTCTCCCTTTACGACGTAGATATTCGACGCCGGACGCTCCAGCACATCCACGAGCCTGCCGACCTCGGTGCCGTCCTCGGTCACGACCTCGGCGCCGATAATGTCGCTGATAAAGAAGGCTCCCTTCGGCAGCTTCGCGTCAGTGCGGAGGATGGATATCTCGCGCCCCTTGAGCGTCATCGCTGCGTTCACATCATTCACGCCCTCGATCTTCGCGATAAGGAAGCCCTTGTGGACAAATGCGGACTCTATTTTCAGCTCGCGCTCACCGGCGAATACGCGCTTGAAGCTGCGAAGAAACTCCGCGCTGTCGAGCCAGACCTCGATCTTCACCTCGCCGCGTACTCCGTGCGTATTGACGATGCGCCCGGCCTCGATGTATTGTTTTTTCTCCATAAATATTCTCAGATGCGGTCAAGCCGCCCTCCATGCGATTTTTCAACATAATATTATAGCATGGCGGCGCGGTATTGCCAAGAATTATTTATGCGCTCGTCAGCTTCAGCCCCACTATTCCCACAAGCAGGGTCAGCACAAAAACCACGCGCCAGAAGCTGACCGGCTCCTTAAAAAAGATTATCCCCACCAGCACCGAACCTAGCGCGCCTATGCCCGTCCAGATGGCATAGGCCGTGCCGAGCGGCAGGGTTTTTGTCACCTTGGCAAGCAGAATGAAGCTCACCGCCATCCCCGCAAATGTCAGCGCCGTCCAGCCGAGCTTTGTGAAGCCCTCGGACAGCTTCATGAACGTCGCCCATACTACCTCAAAAATTCCCGCGATGCCAAGCATTATCCAAGCCATAATTATCCTCCCAAAAATAAAAATTGCGCCTGCCGTGCATCTTCTATGGCCTAATGATGCACTGCAAACGCCTGACCCCGCCCGGCGGCGGTGTCCGTGTGTATAATAGCATGAATGTGTCGGCTGTGTCAAGATAATATGTCTTCGGCGCGGAGCCCCGCCCACAAAACGCAAAAAACCGGGGTGCTTACACCTCGGTTTCCTGCGTTTCAGTCCATTATCTCGACTGATACCTTTTTGCCCTTCTTCTGGGCGACGGCCCGCATAAGGATACGGATCTGCTTGACGATCCTTCCCTGCCGGCCGATGACCTTGCCCATATCGCCGTCAGCCACGCGGACTTCAAAAACCGTCTCGCCGTCGGCCTTGCGCTCGGTCACAGAGACTTGATCCGGATTATCGACAAGGCTCTGCACAATGTAGGTCAAAAGTTCTTTCATGCCGGTAGAAACTCCTTATTAGCCCTCGATCTTCTTGAGAAGGCCGCGGACGGTATCGGTCGGCTGTGCGCCGTTAGCGATCCAGTACTTTGCGCGCTCCATGTTGACGCTGAGCTTGTCGCTCTCGGCCATGGGGTCGTAAGTGCCGATCTCCTCGATGAAACGACCGTCACGGGGGCAGCGGGAATCTGCAACAACGATACGATAGTAGGGAGCCTTCTTTGCGCCCATTCTGCGAAGTCTGATCTTAACCATGTATATTCACCTCCATGTTTTTTCTCTCTTTATTACAAACGCCTGCGCGCTGTAACCTGATTCAAAATCCGAAGCCGCCGGGCATACCGGGCATGCCGGGGAAGCCGCCGCCCTTGCCCATCTTTTTCTGGAGCTTCTTCATGTTCTTGCCGCTGAACTGCTTCATCATCTGCTGCATCGCTTCAAACTGCTTGATGAGCCTGTTCACATCTACCACAGATGTGCCGCTGCCGGCAGCGATACGTTTCTTGCGGCTGCTGTTGAGCATCGAAGGATTGTCGCGCTCGGCCTGCGTCATCGAGAGGATTATAGCCTCCTGATGCGCCAGCATCCTGTCATCCATCTTCGCGCCCTTGAGCGCCTTTGCGTCGAGCCCGGGTATCATGCCTGCAAGATCCTGCAAGTCGCCCATATTCTTGAGCTGCGCCATCTGATCAAGATAATCGCTGAGGGAGAACCTGTTCGCTCTCAGCTTCTCGGCGGCTTCAAGCGCCTTCTTTTCGTCAAAGCTCTGCTCCGCCTTTTCAATAAGCGTCAGCACATCGCCCATACCGAGGATACGGGAAGCCATACGGTCTGGGTGGAACGGCTCTATCATGTCGAGCTTTTCGCCCACGCCGATGAACTTGATGGGCTTGCCCGTCGCCGCACGGATCGACAGCGCGGCGCCGCCGCGTGCATCGCCGTCCAGCTTGGAAAGCATCACGCCCGTGACGCCCAGCGCCTCGTCAAACGCCGCTGCAGCGTTTACCGCGTCCTGACCGGTCATCGCGTCGACCACGAGCAGTATCTCGGACGGCTCTACCGCATCGCGGATGTTCTTCAGCTCATCCATCAGCGCCTCGTCGATATGCAGGCGGCCTGCAGTATCGAGAAATACGACGTCGTTGCCGTGGCGCTTGGCATGCTCTACGGCAGCCTTTGCAATGTCAACGGGATTGGTCTGCCCCATCTGAAAGACGGGTATATTGAGCTGTGCGCCCACCGTTTCAAGCTGCTTTATAGCGGCTGGACGGTAAATGTCGCATGCGGCGAGCAGCGGACGTTTTCCCTGCCTGCGGATGTATCCCGCGAGCTTTGCACCGTTTGTGGTCTTGCCTGCCCCCTGAAGGCCGACAAGCATAACGACCGCCGGTGACTTTGACCCGAAGTTCAGCTTCTGGTTCTCGCTGCCCATGAGCCTGCACAGCTCTTCATTGACTATTTTTATGACCATCTGCGCCGGAGACAGAGCCTCCAGCACCTCCGCGCCGCTGGCGCGCTCGGTGACGGTCTTGGTGAAGTCCTTGACTACCTTATAGCTTACGTCGGCCTCAAGCAGTGCCATGCGCACCTCGCGCATCGCTTCCTTGATGTCGGCCTGAGTGAGTCTGCCCTTGCCGCGCAGCTTTTTGAAAGCCGCATTAAGTTTTTCAGATAAGCTCTCAAAAGCCATTTTTATCCTCCAAACGCTGTATCACTTTGCCCTGAGCGCTTCGATATCCTCCAGTGCCGACTGCGCAAGCCTCTGCGCGTCGCCCTCCGTCATACCGCACAGCTTTTTAAGACTCTCGGCAGCGGCGGCAAGCATGTCCTGCGTCTCTGAAAACCGGCGGATCAGGCCGGTCTTGTTCTCTATCTCCTGCAGGCTCGCCTCGGCGCGGCGGATATTGTCCCATACACATTGTCGGGACACGCCGCTCTGCTCGGCTATCTCCGCGAGAGAGAGGTCGTCGTTATAATGCAGGTCGTAGCACTCACGCTGGCGCTCGGTCAGCAGCTCTCCATAAAAATCAAGCAGCATACTGCGCATAAGCCTGCTGTCCGTCATGGCAAAGCCCCCTGTCAAGCGATTCAGCTTAACAGAGTATATAACAAAGCGCCGCCGCTGTCAAGTATTTTTTCTTAACAGCGGCGGCATTTTATCCGGTCTTTATAATATTCCGAGCTCCGCAAGCTGCGCGAGTATCTCGTCCACATCGGCTCTCGCCGTCACTGCATCAACTTCGTACTCCTCGCAGAGCGCGGCCGCAAGCTCTTCGGCACCGGCGGCTTCGGGGAGTCTGTCCCAAATAAACTCCGCCGTTTCGTTGAGCGTCATCAGTCCCTTGAGCGTCAGCGAGCTGTCACCCACCGGAACGAGTATCACGTCGCCCGCAATATTTCTTTTCACAAGCTGCTTTTTTAGCTTCATGTCATATCCTCCAAGGTCAGTCTCACGCTTTCAGCCGTCATGCGGCAGACATAGTCCGGCCGGCCGCTGAAGCATCCGGTCTCCGACACGCACATAGCTGCGCAGGCATGGCAGGCGTGCTTATATCTGCATCCGACGCACTCCGGCGGCAGACGTATTTCCGCGGCGGCGTCACGCGTTGCGTCCCATGCACGGTCAAAGCCGAGCTCCGTGACGGAGAATTTTGGCTCCGTCATCATGCCGCAGGGCGTCATGTTGCCCTGCCAGTTTATCCAGAACGCCGCTCGCCCCGCACGGCAGGAGATGCCTTCACCTGGCGTACCCTCGCAGGTCTCATCACGCGGCAGGGTCAGTCCCTGCTCTATCGCCTCCGCACGCTTGTGCAGCACCTCCGGCGTGAAGCGCAGTCTGTCCCACTGCACCGAATAGGCTGCCGCCTGCTCCGGCGAGAATCTGTCGTTCTGCCCGATAAGCTCCGCATTACGGCGCACCGGCGGGAACATATATGTGGCAAGCTGCATCGGCGTCCCAAGCTCCTCGGCGATCCTGTATATCGCGGCCATGTCGCGCACGTTCCACGGAGTCATGGATGCATTGAGCTTCACATCTGCGCCCAGCTCCTTGAGCGCCCGGATATTCCCTGCCACCCGCGAAAATACCGGCCTGCCGCACAGTGCCTCGTAGCTCTCATCGCCTGCACCGTACAGCGTGATGTTGAACCGGAACGGCGGCTCACTGCGGAAGAAGTCCAGCCAGTCGGCGTCGATGAGCGAGGCGTTGCTGTTCACTGAGACCAGCAGTCCCATCCGCTTCAGCTCGGTGAGTATGTAGCGGAAATCCTGGCGTATCAGAGGCTCGCCGCCTGTCAGAAGCAGGAACAGCATCCCTCTGCTG
>CAKTNU010000091.1 GCA_934589325.1 uncultured Oscillospiraceae bacterium
GTGGAGATAAGCGGGATCGAACCGCTGACCTCTTGAATGCCATTCAAGCGCTCTCCCAGCTGAGCTATACCCCCGAATAGAGGGGATGTAATTATTGAATTATAATGGTTTTGCGATTCAGGTGCGTTCTCAACATGGGGGTGTGTTCTTAATGGGTAGTGCTCCCAGCTGAGCTATACCCCCATGAGCAAGATGTATATTACCAGACGTGTGACGAAATGTCAAGTATTTTTTTCGGTTTTTCCTCATTATCTGCCGCGGCAGTGAGAACTCCAGGTCGGAGCGGCGTCCGGCTTATTTGCCGCCGCCTCGAATTACGCCACTCCCCTGTTATCCTTTCCAGCATGCACCGCCATTTACAGTTCGGTGTCTGCCGAGGCGGAACGCCCCGGCAGACACATTTTAATTCTGCCAGTTCACGGACTGTGTGGTGAGCATCGGGTAGGTTATGAGATGCGCTGTATCGAGCAACTCAGGCGCGAGTCGGACGGCATTTATCTGCGGCGCATCATAGGTTCGATAATAGTATATCCCCTTGTCGGTGTTGCAGCAGCTTGAATATATCGTCAGTTCATACTTCCCGTCCGGCAGCTCACAGCATCCGCGCTGCTGCTCCACAGAGCCGAGAATATGGAAAAACTGGCTGACACTCGCCTGCTCGCTGCCGTCACAGCGTGAATTTGCACGCACGAATGATGCACGTATGAACCGCGACTGCGACGACAGATCGCCGGGAAGTCCGAGCCCGCCCATTCCGCGGCTGTAGATCTTCAGCGGTGTATCCGGCGCGAAAGTATTTTCCGGATCACGCGGGGACAAGCGGGCAAAGTTATTCAGTGCAAAAAGCTGCATTTGGAACGGCGGATTATTTGTCAGCACCCCGGCAGGGTCGTCATATATATTCAGACCATTCGCCACCGATTCCAGCACGACGCACCTGTCCCTGTCGGCAAGCAGCCAATGCAGCTGCGCGGCGGGCAGCTCCGGTGAAAACGGCGTACCGGTAAGGTTTACGCCCTCCAGCTTCCGCACAGCTTCGTCTACAGACGCACACTGCCCGAGCAGCCACGGGATAAGCTCATACTGCGCTACATTCTCCCGCCCCGGTTCGCTGCTACGATAGACCGCATTGCCGACAAAATTCAGCCCGGCAATGCACAGTCCCTTCTCGTTCACTGCGTCGTAATACAGCGGGTAGCCGTCTGCAACATGCGCCATGCCTATCATGGCATAGTGCCGCTCGAGCCGCCCTCCGCCGCTCAGCGGCAGCGGATAATTGCGCGGCATGACAGCTATGCTCTCGCCGTAGGAAAATTCATAATCAAGATTACGGCCGAAATAGAGATCATTTGTCAGATACACTGCAGCGGTGCACATATGCGTTCCTCCTCTGAATAGTCAGGCACCGTACCGGTACAGTTCATCTGACGATGCCCTTGATGAACGGCGGGCGCTCGACCGACTCGCCGCTGAATTTATAGCAGCCGCGCAGAAGCTCCGCAGCCTGCTGCGCCTTCTCGGGATCTGACGCATGGATGGTGCCGATGCTCTCCCCAAGCTCCACGCGGTCGCCCAGCTTCTTATGCAGCACCACGCCGACGGAGAGGTCTATGCTACTCTCCTTCGTCGCACGGCCTCCGCCAAGGTGCATGCTCACGAGGCCGACCTCTTCGGCGTTTATATGGCTGACATAGCCCGCCGACTCACTCGGTACCTCCAGCTTTACCTTCGCATCCGGCAGGAGCGAAGGCTCGTACACAGCATCGGCATCGCCGCCCTGAGCCTCGACCAGCTCCGCCAGCTTCTGGAGAGCACGCCCGCTGCGTATCGTCTCGATCAATTCGGCACGGGCTTCATCGTCGTCCTTTGCAAAGCCTGCCGAGACAAGCATGCAGCTGCCCAGCGTCAGGCACAGCTCGAGCAGATCGCCCTGCGTCTCGCCGGAGAGGACGGAAATGGCCTCCTTGACCTCAACCGCATTGCCGACCGCACAGCCTAGGGGCTGATCCATGTCGGTGATGACTGCCGCGGTCTTACGCCCGGCCATATTGCCGATGCGGGTCAGATTGCGGGCAAGCTCACGCGCCTGCTCCTCGGTCTTCATAAACGCTCCGCCACCACACTTGACGTCCAGCACGATGACGTCAGCCCCGGCAGCTAGTTTCTTGGACATGATGCTGCTGACGATAAGCGGGATACTCGGTACGGTGCCGGTCACATCACGCAGAGCGTACAGCTTCTTGTCCGCAGGGTCTATATCTGCGGTAGGGCTGGTGATAGCGATGCCGACACTGTTAACATTTTCGATGAACTTCTCGTCCGAAATTCCGGTGTCGTAGCCGGAGAAGCTCTCCAGCTTGTCTATCGTCCCGCCCGTATGCCCGAGGCCGCGGCCGGACATCTTGGCGATCTTCAGCCCGCAGGCGGCGACCATAGGGCAAAGAATAAGGCTCGTCTTGTCGCCGACGCCGCCGGTCGAGTGCTTGTCTGCCTTGACGCCCTTGATGGCGCTGAGGTCGAGCACTTCGCCGGAGCGCATCATGGACATGGTGAGGTTCAGTGTCTCCTCATCATCCATGCCGCGCAGGAGGATCGCCATGCACATCGCGGACATCTGGTAATCGGGTATCTCGCCGCGGGTGTAGCCCTGCACCATGAAGTCTATCTCTTCGGCGTTCAGCTTGCCGCCGTCACGCTTGGCGGCGATAAGATCTGTCATCAGCATATGTCTGTCTCCTTCTGGGATATTTTTATAGCTTGATCCTTCAACACTCCATTGCATTTTGAAGATTTTATTATACACCACTCTTTCCGGTTTGGCAATCATGCGGAGCGGGGAAAATGACGTATTCTCTGCCGTCTATCATGCGGCTGCACGGCGCAGGACGGCGAAGCGCAGACGGCAGCGCGATATAGTGTCTGCCGCCTATCTCGGCGTTCAGACTGCCGTCTTGATTCCGGTGCCAGACCGTATCTTCCGGAGCGTACTCCACCCGTGCCTCCGGCGGTGCAGGATCCGGCTCCGCCGGGCAGCGCTCCGAAAGCTCGGCGCGCTCGATCACCTGTGGGAACCCCGTAAGCTCGCGGCGGCTCATACGGCGGTCTAGGTGCAGACGCCCGCCGTGCGGCGTCATGAGCCCAAGCTGTCCGCATCTCCCTTCCCCGATGAGCCACAGGCGCAGCAGTCCCCCGCTCATCGGCGCATCAGCCCGAAAATGCAGATACGCCCCCTCGGGCGTAACGCTCAGAGTCCCGGCGGGATGTATATGATAAGTCTGCATAGCGGCTCCTCCCGGAATTTGACGGAAGCCGCAAAAAACGGCTTCGGGTATATAAAAATATGCCGCGAAGCCGTTCTATATTCATTCAGTTCAGGCCGAAGCTGACCGCGATGGCACTGTCTACAGCGCTCATCGTATTCTCATCCAGCCGCCCCATGCGTTCACGCAGACGCGACTTGTCTATGGTGCGTATCTGCTCAAGCAGGATGACGCTGTCCCGGCTCAGGCCGACGCTCTGACCTTGGAGCTGGATATGCGTCGGCAGGCGAGCCTTGCCCATCTGACTCGTTATGGCCGCCGCTATCACCGTCGGGCTGTGGCGGTTGCCGGTATCGTTCTGCACAATCAGCACTGGGCGCATCCCGCCCTGCTCGCTTCCGACCACCGGGCTGAGGTCGGCGTAATAGATATCTCCTCGTTTAACCATGGGTCTCACTCTCCGGGTAATATAGTCGCCCAATACATCTTATGTACGGCTGACTCTATTGTCCCCGGAGGACGAAGTTTTTATACGGTCATCGGCAGCCACAAGGCTGCCAATGACCGTATAAAACGAAACTGTTTTCAGATTATAAATCCGCCGTCGAGGGTGAGCACCTGACCGGTCGCATAGGTCGCATCGTCGGCCAGAAACGCAATGGCCGCGGCTATCTCCTCAGGACGGCCGAGTCTGCCGACCGGTATCTCCCCTGCCAGCATATCGAGCGTATCCTGCCCCAGCACCTGCACCATGTCCGTGTCGATGACGCCGGGCGCTACGCAGTTGACGCGTATCCCGCTCGGCGCAAGCTCGGCCGCGAGGGATCGTGTAAGGCCGACAATAGCGTGCTTGGTGCATGAATATGTCACCTCGCAGCTTGCGCCGTGCCGTCCCCAGATCGAGCTGACGTTCACGATGCAGCCGGTGTGCTCATGCAGCATATGCGGCAGCACCGCCTGTATGCAGTTGAAGCAGCCGCCCAGATTGACATCGAACACACGCTTCCAGGTTGCGGCGTCTATGTCCTGAAACTGCTGCTGACGGGCAATACCTGCGTTATTGACAAGCAGCGTTACCTCGCCAAGCTCCGCGACACAGCGGCGGTGCATCTCCTGCACCGCTTCGGCGGCGGAAACATCTGCCTGATGTGTGATGCAGCGCGCACCCAGCCCGCGCACGGCCTCAGCGGTGCGCTCCGCACAGTCTGCGTGCTCGATGTAATTTATGCATATGTCATATCCACGCCGCGCAAGAGCAACGGCCGCCGCCGCGCCGATACCGCGTGACGATCCGGTGACAAGAGCTGTTTTGTTCATAATATACTCCTTGCGCCAAAGTTTGCTCCGGCGCTGCTTGCACTATAGATTTACGTAATTTAGTTTACATAATTATAAACTGCATAAATGATGATATCCCGATGCCGTATATTCGGCGCGTTACGCTATTGCCGCTTTTATGACCTCCACGGTATGCTCGGCAAGGGTGTTGGTCTTTTCTGCCTTGACCTCGTCTGCGCCTATAACTTCAAGTATTTTGAGCGTCACGTGGGTCGGGCGGCGAAGGATATTCTTCGTGACATTTTCCGTTCCCTCAATGCTCGCAATGACCAGCGGCACACCGGCTTTCTGCGCGATCTTGAAACTGCCCGCATGGAACGGCAGCATCTCCGTGCCGTGGCTGCGCGTCCCCTCAGGGTAGATGCACAGCGAGCACTGATCGGTACGCAGATATTCGGCCGCCTGCAGTATGGTCTTGAGCGCCTCGCGGTTGTCCTCGCGGTTTATCGGCAGGAAGCACGCTCCCCATGCGAGCTTGCCGACTATGGGGATCTTAAGGTTGCTGGGCTTGGAGATGAAGCTGACGTTATAATCGCGCAGAGCGTACATAGTTGCTATCGGGTCAAAGCTCGAACGGTGGTTGCAGACAAGCAGGAAACGGCCGTTTTTCGGCAGCTTTTCAATGCCTTCGGTACGGACCTTAGTCCAGCAGTGCCCGAGCATAAAGCCGCACACGCTCGCACCGGCCACACGGCAGATATTGCTCTGCTTTACTCTCGGCGCGGCCTTGATCGGCAGTCCGATGATCCACAGCACCAGCAGATACAGGGCGTTGATGGCGACAAAGCTGCCGATGAACATAAGTATCGGCTTCCATATATCGCTCAGGCCGGACACGGCCGAGAAGTAAAACGCATATACCAGCGCGATGGCCAGCGCAGCCAGCGCGAATACCGTGACTATCATGACAGGACCTCCGAAATCCGCTCTTCTTTATAATTTTAAATAATTCTTAAACTGCAGAGATTTATATAATACCACGTTTATCAAATTTTAAAAGAGATATTTTAATTTTTTGAAGAAAAATTTACAAATAGTCCGGGCAATGCTCGCAGACATAAAAACACTGCTTTATTAAATATCCAAGCGCCCCGCTCTATGCGGGGCGCTTGGATATTATCGGATCAGTACATCACCGAAAACAGCTGTGGCTTTGGTTTATATTTTACTCCCGAGACCAATCCCATGGCCGCAAAGGTAGTCAGCAGTGACGATCCTCCGTAACTGAAGAACGGGAGCGTTATACCGATGACGGGAGTAATACCGAGGCACATGCCTATATTTATAAAGGTCTGGAAAAACAGCGACGCCGCGACGCCGACGCAGATAAGCATATCATAGGTGCGTCCGGAGTTCAGACCTACCTTGACGCAGTGGATCATGATTATGACCAGCAGCGTGATCAGGATTATCGCACCAATGATGCCGAACTGCTCCCCGGCGGTGGCAAAAATGAAGTCCGTATGCTTGCCGGTGAAAACATTCGGCGTATAATCCTCGGAAACGCCGGTCAGACGACCGTAGGCGAGGGACAGTCGGCTCTGCGTGGTCTGCCATGTTATGCCCCAGCCGTCGGGGTCAATGGTCTTATCATATGGGGCAAGCAGACGGTTGCGCTGATACGGCTTGAGAACATATGTCCATATGACGGGCACCAGCGCCGCAACTGCCGCGCCGCCGAGTGCGAACCAATACAGCCTTACACCGAGTGCAAAGAACATTATAAGGAATATGCCCAGCAGGATACTCGCACTGCCGAGGTCCGAGGAGACAACAACTATCATGCCGAACACTATCGCAAAGTGCCCTGCCATCTGGACGACGGACATGAACGAGTTTATATCCCGGTATTCCTTTAAATACGTCATCTGCTTGGCGGAAATAACGATATAAAGGACCTTTATGACCTCGGACGGCTGTATGCCGATGCCGGCAAAGCGTATCCAGCTCTTGTTGCCGGTACCGTCGTCCTGACCGAATATGACCAGCGCGACGAGCAGCAGTACGTTTATGACGCACAGCCACTTCCACTGGTCGCCGAGGATATCCGCGTCCAGCACAGTCAGCACTACAAATGCGATGACGCCGAGGAACAGTGAAAAGCTCTGGACTATTATGAATTTGCTTGACCCCATCGACGCTGTTGCACAGCTGACCAGAACAAGGCCGTAGCTTGCGCAGATAAGGCTCATCACCAGCAGAAAAATATCTGCACGCTGAAAAAACTGCTTTACCGCATATTTAAACTTTTCTATATCAAAGCACCACCCTTCAGGGGACGGGAAGATCGTACACGTGACACGCACGCGGCACGATTATAAATACTATCACTAAATTTGCATACCCGCAAGTGCAGATATTTTATCACAAACTTTCTCTTTACGCAATGGTGTAAAGAGTGGTATAATATGAAGAACGTATGAATATTTGTTCTATTCGAGGCTGACATGGCAGAATTTATAAGCAAAAGCGAACATGAAACCGAAGAGCTCGGCCGCCGCTTTGCCGCGGAGCTGCCGGGCGGCACCGTTGTTGCGATGTACGGCGACCTCGGCGCCGGCAAGACAGCATTCGTGCGTGGAATGGCCCGCGGTATGGGGC
>CAKTNU010000092.1 GCA_934589325.1 uncultured Oscillospiraceae bacterium
GGCAGGTGGTGTTGACCCAGTCGGTCATCTTGCTCAGGGGGCTTTCGCCGTCGTCGGTCGGCTCATAGCTGTCGACCTTCGGGAGCACAACGGGAAGCTGATCTTCGGGTACGGGGACCCAGCCGCACTTCTCGCAGTTGACAAGGGGGATCGGCTCGCCCCAGTAACGCTGACGGGAGAATACCCAGTCGCGCAGCTTGTAATTGACCTTCTCCTTGCCGAAGCCCTGCTCCACAACATATTTTTTCATCGCGGGGATGGCCTCTTTTACGGTCATGCCGTTGAGGAAGCCGGAATTGACCATAATGGCGCTGTCGTCCTTTGCAACGAAAGCCTCCTTGGTCACATCGCCGCCGGAAACGACCTCGATTATCGGGAGACCAAATTTTGTGGCAAACTCCCAGTCGCGCTGGTCATGTCCGGGGACGCCCATAACGATACCCGTACCGTAGCCCATAAGGACATAGTCGGAGACGAAAATAGGCAGGTTCTTATGCGTGACGGGATTTATCGCCTCGATGCCCTCAAGCCTGACGCCGGTCTTGTCCTTGTTCAGCTCGCCGCGCTCGAAATCCGACTTGCGGGCGGCCTCAGCCTGATACGCCTCAACATCGCCCCAGTTTGCAATACGCTCCTGCCACTGCTTGAGCAGCGGATGCTCGGGGGATATTACCATATATGTCGTACCGAACAGGGTATCGGCACGCGTAGTGTAGACGGTGACATCGTCGCCGATGGTGGTCTTGAAGCTAATTTCCGCGCCGGTGGAGCGGCCTATCCAGTTGCGCTGCTGGATCTTGACGCGCTCGATATAGTCAACATCATCCAGATCGTCAAGCAGACGCTGAGCATAAGCGGTTATTTTCAGCATCCACTGGCTCTTCTCCTTGCGGATGACGGGCGCACCGCAGCGCTCACACACGCCATCAACGACCTCTTCGTTTGCAAGCACGCACTTGCAGCTCGTGCACCAGTTGACAGGCATGGTGGTCTTGTAGGCAAGACCGTTTTTGAACATCTGGAGGAATATCCACTGCGTCCATTTATAATACTTCGGGTCGGTGGTATCAACGGCACGGTCCCAGTCGAAGCCGTAGCCCAGCATTTTGAGCTGACTTGTGAAGTTTGCGATATTGTCCTTGGTGACTATCGCGGGGTGGATATGGTTCTTGATGGCATAGTTCTCGGTCGGCAGGCCGAAAGCGTCAAAGCCTATCGGGAACAGAACGTTATAGCCCTCCATGCGCTTTTTGCGCGTGACGATGTCCATCGCGGTGAAGGGGCGCGGATGACCAACGTGCAGTCCCTGGCCGGAGGGGTACGGAAATTCGATAAGTCCGTAAAACTTGGGTTTATCGCTGCCGGTCACGGCGGCATAGGGCTTGGTCTCTTCCCATTTTGCCTGCCATTTCTTCTCTATCGCTGTAAAATCGTATTTCATTTTAATCAATCCCTCTTTATTTATAAAATCTGTTTCCGAAAGCCCCTGTAATCAGGGGCGCGGAAGGGATGAGGGGTCGACCTCCTCAGAGTCGCTCCAAAGGCGCTCAAGGTTATAGAATTTTCTGGCCTCGTCGGTGAACACATGGACGATGACACAGCCGAAGTCCATCAGCACCCAGATATCCGAGCGCAGTCCCTCGCGGCGTATCGGCGGCTCCCCTGCCTCGGAGAGCTGCTTGTCCACCTCGTCGACCAGCGCCTTGATATGCGTGGATGAGGTGCCGTTGCAGATGACAAAGTAGTCTGCCAGAACGGTCTGCTTGTCGGTTTTTAGCACCTTGATGTCACGGGCCTTTTTATCGTCCAGCGCTTTTGCGGCGATGGCGGCTATTTCAGCGGAAGTAAGCATATTTGTTTTGCCTCCTAATTATTTATCAGCGCAGCGTACCATTCACAGGCCTCGACGCTGTCCTTATACGGCTCCGCGCCCTCGGCGCGGATGAACGCAAGGCTCATCTCGAGTCCCTTGGCCATGGCCGCATCTATATTTTCAAAGCACAGCTCACGCAACTCCTCAAGTCCCGGGAAGCTGCGGTTAGGCTCCACATAATCGGCGAGATATATTATCTTCTCCAGCAGCGTCATGTCCGGTTTGCCGGTGGTGTGCCAGCGTATGGCACCGTATATATCGTCCTCGATGCCGAACAGATCGCGTGCAAGCGCTGCACCGGTCTTGGCGTGGAGGAGCTTTGGGTTAGCTACCTCGGCAGCGTCGTTGATAATACCATACTTTTCGCACAATTTCAACTGTTCTTCGGCATTGAGCCGCTTAGTTATGTCATGCAGTATGCCCGCGACGGCGGCCCGCTCCGGATCCTCGCCCCAGCGGTTTGCAAGGGCAACGGCCTCGTTCTCACAGCCGAGGACATGTGCGACGCGCTTCTCTGTGAGATACGGCATGACCTTGGCGCGGAGCCAGCTGAGTTCCGGCTTTGCATCATAGAAATGACGGCGGATTATCATGGAATACACCCCGTCCGGCAGCAGCTCCGCGCCCAGCCCGAATCGCAGTCGTTCGCGGATATCGCAGGAGCTGGCAACGACCGGATCATGCTTCATAACGGTGATCCGTGCGCCGTACCGCGTCTCAAGATACGCTCGCTGATGCTCGATCGGCAGCTCCTCATCCTCGTCACGCGAGAGCACGGCGAGAGAACAGCCATCGAGCAGGTATTCAAAGCGATACCAGGACTCAAAGCTCAAAAGCATGTCGGTGCCCATAACGAGGATTATCTCGTCCTCTGGATATTCGCGCCGGAGCTCCTCGACGGTCTGTGCTGTGTAGCTCTTGCCTTCCCGCTGAAGCTCCATGTCCGATACCTCGGCTCCGGGGATATCGGCAAAGGCCAGACGGCACATTTCAAGCCGCTCCTGCGGCGTTGGACTGCCGGCAGCCATCTCCTTGTGCGGGGAGATATTGGTGGGAATTATCAGGAATTTATCCGGCGCAAGCTCTGCGCTGACGGTGCGGGCAGCCTCCACATGACCCAGATGCGGCGGGTTGAAGCTGCCGCCGTACACGGCAATTTTCATCTTTCTGTCCTTATTGTGATTACTTATCTTTCTTTTTGTCCTTGACCAGAACTATTTTCGGCTCTTTCTCGTTGCGCTTATACAGGACGAACTTTGTACCGATGACCTGGACCTGTTCGGCTCTGCACGCCTCGGAGAGCGCATCGCAGGCTTCGCGGGCGGTCAGCATGGAATTTTCCAGCACCTTGCCCTTCACAAGCTCCCTCGCGGCAAGTGCCGCACTGACGGATGCCACGAGATTATCGTTGATCCCGCCCTTTCCGACCTGAATTATCGTATCCTCAGCCGCCGCGAGACCGCGGAGCTGGGCGCGCTGCTTACTTGTCAATGCCATTATAATACCTCTTGAATTTTTCTATAAACTCTCTCATCGCTTTGCCGCGGTGAGATATTGCGTTTTTCTCGTCGGCGCTCAGCTCCGCCATGCTGACCTCATAGCCCCGCGGCCTGAACAGCGGGTCGTAGCCGAAGCCGTTGCTGCCCCGCGGCGCATATAGTATCTCGCCCTCACATTCACCGCGGGCGGTTATCGTACCTCCGTCCGGCAGACGGCAGCATACGCAGCACACGAAGCGTGCACTGCGGTTCTTTTCATCTCCGAGCTTCCCGAGCAGGTATTCGTTCCGCTCCGCATCACTGGCCGCATGACCCGGACCGTAGCGCGCAGAGTATATACCGGGCTCACCGTTGAGCGCGTCGACCACCAGGCCGGAATCGTCCGCAACGGCGATGCAGCCTGTAGCCTTCATGACAGCGTCGGCCTTCAGAAACGCATTTTCCTCAAAGGTCGTACCCGTCTCGTCCACCTCGAAGTCACAGCCCGCATCACGCTGACTGAGCGGCTCAGCGTCCGTCCCAGCGAGAAGCTCGCGGAACTCGCGCATTTTATTCTTGTTATTGCTTGCGAGTATTATCTTCATTTGAACAGTGCCTCCGCAAAGGTCTTTGCGTCAAAGGGAACAAGATCGTCTATCCCTTCGCCTACGCCGACATACTTGACCGGCAGGTTCAGCTCACTCGCGATAGCAAAAACGATGCCGCCCTTGGCCGTGCCGTCGAGCTTTGTGAGCACGATGCCGGTGAGCCGTGAGCTGTCAAGGAACTGCTTGGCCTGCAGAAGCCCGTTCTGGCCGGTGGTAGCGTCGAGCACCATAAGCGTTTCAACATCGGCCTCCGGAAGCTCACGGTCGATAATGCGGCGTATCTTGCTCAGCTCGTTCATAAGATTCGCCTTGTTGTGCAGACGGCCGGCGGTGTCGATGATTATGACATCGCTGTTTCTGGCCTTGGCTGCGCATATGCCGTCATACACGACGGCAGCAGGGTCGCTCCCCTCCTCGTGACGGACAATGTCCACTCCCGAACGCTCCGCCCAGATGCCGAGCTGCTCGGCAGCGGCGGCGCGGAAGGTATCTCCGGCGCAGAGCAGGACCTTTTTGCCTTCGGCCTTGAGCTGGGCGGCAAGCTTGCCTATCGTCGTCGTCTTGCCGACGCCGTTTACACCGACCATGAGTATGACGGAGGGCTTTGTGTCGAGCTTGAGAGCCGTGTCGCCGACGTTCAGCAGCTTCGTCAGCAGCTCAACAAGTCCCTCTCTTGCCTCGTCTCCGTAGCGGAAGCGGCGCTCCCAAGTCATTTTCTTGAGTCCCTGCACGACCTTTTCGGCCGTGCCCGCGCCGACATCTGACATTACAAGAAGCTCTTCCAGCTCGTCGTAGAAATCCTCATTGTCGGGCTTGTAGCTCTGGAATATCTCTTCAAGCTCTTCGAGGTTGCGGCGGGTCTTGGTCAGGCCGCCGAATATTTTATCGAAAAATCCCATGTATTTACTCCTCTATAGTCTTCTGCGCGTTTTCAAGGTCAAGCTCTATAACTGTGGACACGCCCTTCTCCTGCATGGTCACACCGTAGAGCATGTCGGCCTCCTCCATGGTGCCGCGGCGGTGGGTGATGACAAGGAACTGCGTCTTATCCGACATGCGTCGCATATACTCGGCATAGCGTGTGACGTTTGCCTCGTCAAGCGCGGCTTCGATCTCGTCCATGACGCAGAACGGCGTCGGGCGGACCTTCAGGATTGCAAAGTACAGTGCTATCGCGACGAAAGCCATCTCACCGCCGGAGAGCAGACTGATATTAGACAGCGCCTTGCCGGGCGGCTGCACCTTTATCTCTATACCGCACTCGAGGACGTTGTTCTCATCCTCCAGCACCAGCGCCGCCTTGCCGCCGCCGAAAAGCTCCAGAAATGTCTGCCGGAAGCACTCGTCTATCTGGCGGAAATGTGACAGGAAAACATCCTTCATCTCGGATGTGATATCGTTTATTATACTCAGCAGCTCGCCCTTGGCCTTCTCGACATCGTCCCGCTGGCCGGTCAGGAACTCATAGCGCGTATTGACGCGCTCATATTCGTCTATCGCACCTATATTCGGATTGCCGAGAGAGCTTATTTCCCGGCGCAGCTCGTTGATGGCCTTGGTCGCCTTCTGGAGATTCTCCACCGGCTGACGCACGGCGTTCGCTGCACTGTGACTGAGCTCATAGTTGTCCCAAAGCTTGTCGAGTATCTGCTTTTCCTCCATCTCTGCGGCAAGCTTGCGCTGCTCTATCTTGGCAGTGCGGCGTTCGAGATCAAGAATGTCGCTGTTGCGGCGCTGCGCGTCCTTTTCGGCTCTGGTGCGCTTGCCCTCAAGCTCTATCTTACGGGCGCTTATGTCGGATATTTCGTCCTTTATCGCCTTGATCTTTTCATTCATACCGGCAAGCTGGCCGGTCTTTTCCTCAAGCCTGCGCGTAAACTCCGTTATCTGCCGCTCATGCGCCGCAACTGCATTCTGCCGCGCCGCACTGTCGCCCGTGAGACTGTCCAGCAGGAGCGAGAGCTGGTGTACGGAATTTTCCGTCGCCTTTCTTTCGGCTTCGCGGGAAGAGACACTGCTTCTGAGCTCGGCCTGATCCTCAAGCGCCATATCAAGCTGATAGCGCACTGCGGAGAGGTTGGATTTTGCCCGCTCCAGCTCCGCCTCGCAGGATTTTACCTTTTCTGCAAGACCGGCGCGCTGCTTTTTCAGCTTTTCCAGCTCGTTTGCACGCGAGATTATACCGCTGCCCTTGGCGCTGCTGCCGCCGGTCATCGAACCGCCGGCATTTATAAGCTGACCGTCAAGCGTCACGATGCGCAGGCGGTTCCCGCTCGTCTTTGACATTCTGACCGCCGCCGCAAGCGATTCGGCAACGACCGTCCTGCCCAGAAGATTCAGGAATATCTGCTCATACTTACCGTCGAACTGCGCAAGCTCGCTTGCGATCCCGACAAAGCCCGGGTCATTGACCGGTGCATCGCGCATCACGCTGCCGCGGATGGTATCCACCGGCAAAAACGTTGCCCTGCCCGCATCCATGCGCTTCAAAAGCTCTATAGCGCTGCGGCCGTCATTCTGCGTATCGACGACTATATTCTGCGCCGCTGCGCCGAGCGCGGTCTCTATAGCGAGGGCGCACTCGTCATCGGTGCGGACAAGGTTTGCGACCGGGCCGTGAACGCCGCGCAGGTTGCCGCGCTGCGTCTCCCGCATTATCGTCTTGACGGCTCTCGAATAGCCGTCGAAATCCTTCTCCATTTCGGAGAGCATATTTATGCGTGAATCCATGCTGCGCAGATCTACAGCCAGCTTCGTTGAGCGTTCGGCCATTTGATCCGCCATCTGCTGGCGGCTCTGCAACTTCATACGGCAGCCGTCGAGAACATTATTGTTCTGAGCGGTCTTTTCCGCGAGACCGTTCAGCTCTTCGTCTATCTCGCCGATGCGCTTCTGCCCCTCGTCTATACGGCCGCGTATCTCGCTGACGCGGTTCTCCTGCTCGGCAATATCATTGAGCATGCGCTGCATGCTCTCTTTGCTGCTCTGGACATTGGCGCGAAGGACCGCGGTATTTGCCTCGCACTCGGAGGCCGCCGCCTCCGCCGCGGACAGGCGCTCTCTGGCCTGTTCGGTCTCCACGTCCTTTTGGTGCATACGCTCGGTAATGCTCTCAGACGAGGAATACAGCGCCTGAAGCTCTTCCTTGGCGCGCTCAAGCTCGGCATGGGACTGCTCATATTCGGCCTTGACACTGTCCGCCTGCGAACGGAGCTTATCAAGGG
>CAKTNU010000093.1 GCA_934589325.1 uncultured Oscillospiraceae bacterium
AAGCTTCCATAGAAGTTTTACCGTAAAGGGCAGGGCGACCAGTATCCCGGCCACGGTCAAAAGCTGTTGTATCATGTTCATAGTGTCAAGCTCCTTTCAAAACTTTTTCTACTAATATTATCCCTCAAGTGCAAAAACACGTCAAATTTTCAAATGAAATGAGGTGCTCTTCATAGAAGTAAAAATTCCGAAAGAAATCCGGCAGTACAAGGAAACTATTTTCTTTGGCCTATCTGCCCGGCAGTTCTTTTGCGCGATCTTTGCCGTAGCTATCGCCGTAGGAGTCTATATGCTGCTTGTCCCGACCATCGGAAAAGAAACCGCAAGCTGGCTGTGTATCGTACTGGCGTCTCCTGCGGCAATGGCGGGCTTCTTCTCTTATAACGGCATGACCTTTGAACAGTTTATATGGGCTGTTATCAAGACGGAAGTTCTGTATGCCGGCGACCGCAAGTACATAGGCGAAAATATATTTTATAACCGCTTTAACAGAAAGGGGCGTGGAGACTTTGATTAAAACGCTTATGGCCGCGAATAAGAGCGAGCGCGTCAGAGTAAAGGTGCCGCACTCTGTCCAGCAGAGCATACCGATCAAGCGCATCTATACCAACGGTATCTGGGAGGTGGGCAATAAGCACTCCCAAAGCTGGAAGCTCACAGATGTGAACTATATCGCAGCCTCGCAGGAAACACAGCGGAGCATCTTCAATGCCTATTGTGCCGCAATCAATTCTCTGCCTACGGATGCCACAGCCAAGATCACCATCGTCAACCACCGGCTCAACCCCGCAGAGTTTGAACGACGCATCCTGCTCCCGTATAAGGACGACTGGCTTGACCATTACCGGGAGGAAGCCAATGCCATTATGAAAGGCCGTGCGGTGCAGAGCAACAATCTCGTACAGGAACGCTTTGTAACTCTCTCAATCCCACAGCGCAAAATTGAGGAAAACAAGAGCTATTTTCGCAGAGCCGGGGCTAATCTGGAAAAGACCTTTGCCCGTCTGGATTCCGGGATCAAACCCGCACGAAATTATGACCGTCTGCGAATACTCCATGACTTCTTCCGTCCCGGCTATGAGCAGTATTTCGATTATGACGATTATCGGTATATGCAGACAGGCAGAGATTTTAAGGACTTGATCTGCCCTGACTCTATCAGCTTCAAACGTAACCACTTTGAGTTTGGGGGCAAGGTTGGCCGTGTCCTTTTCCTGCGTACTTACGCCTCTTTCCTTACCGACGATCTCATTTCCGATCTGACCGAGTATGCCCGCGACCTTATTCTTTCTATCGACATGATCCCCGTTCCCACGGATGAGGCGGTCAAGGAAGTGGAGAGCATCATTCTCGGTGTGGAGACGGACATTACCCGCTGGCAGCAGCGGCAAAACAGTAAGAACAACTTCACAGCCGAAGTCCCACGTTCTATGGAGCAGAAGCGGGAGAACTCCCGTGAGTTTATGGACGATCTGACACAGAACGACCAGCGTATGATCTTCTCTCTTATTACCATCGTTCACACTGCGGACAGCTTAGAGGAACTGGATTCCGACACGGAAAGCCTGATTGCCATTGGCAAAGAGCATCTTTGCGATATTTCCCCGGCGCGTTTCCAACAGGAGGACGGCTTGAATACAGTTTTGCCCTATGGCCTTCGTCGGCTCCATGCCTTAAACACGCTGACAACGGAGAGCTGTGCCGTGGCGATCCCATTCCGTGCGCAGGAGATTCAAGACCCCGGCGGTCTGTCTTACGGTATAAATGAGGTCAGCAAGAATCCTTTGATCTGTGACCGCAAGCGTCTTGTCTCTCCCCATGCGTTCTATCTTGGCATTTCTGGCTCCGGCAAATCTATGGGCATGAAATATACGATCATGAATGTGGCTCTGGGTACTGACGACGATATTATTATCGTGGATGCTGAGCGAGAATACGGGACTCTTGCCCGCGCCTTCGGCGGCGAGGTCGTTGAAATCAGCCCGTACAGTACCCACCATCTGAATCCGTTGGAGATTGCCTCTGGGTATGAGGATGAAAACCCCATCGCGCAAAAATCTGAGTTGATCACAAGTATATTGGAGCAGCAGATGGCGGCAGGGTCAATCAGCGGCAGCTACAAATCCATCATCGACCGGTGTACGGCGAATATCTACAAGCCTTATCTGAAAGGAAAAGCTCCCGCGCCGCTTCTCACCGACTGGCGCAATGAGGTCATGCGGCAGCCGGAGCCGGAGGCGCTGGAGCTGGCCTTGAGTGCCGAGCTGATCACCGAGGGCAGCTTGAATGTGTTTGCCCACGCATCCGACGTGGACATGAGCAACCGCATTGTTGTTCTCGACCTGTACGAAATGGGCGAATCTCTGCGCCCGACGGCGCTTGTAGTCACGCTCGAGGCTATACAAAACCGTGTCATGGAAAACCGGAAGAAGGGCAAGTTTACATGGGTATTTCTCGACGAGGTGTATCTGTACTTCAAATACCACTATTCCGCTGATGTGTTGTATCGGGCATGGAAGCGTTTTCGAAAATACGGCGGCATTATGACGGCGGCAACGCAGAATGTTGAGGAATGTCTGCAATCCGAAACTGCACGACTGATGTTCGCAAACTCCGAGTTTCTTATGCTGTTCAATCAGGCAGCCACTGACCGTGCCGAGCGTTCCAATCTCCTGCATATCTCTGATACGCAAATGGGCTATGTGACCGACGTGGAGCCGGGACACGGCCTCCTGCGTGTATCCGGCGCGGTGATCCCCTTTGATTGCACGATCCCGCAGGACAGTGAGCTTTACCGCCTGATGAACACCACACCGGGACGCGGCTGATATGGCGCGGAGTAGAGCGAAAGAAGCTGGACGAAAAAGGCTCGTCCGGGAAAAGGCTGACACCTTAAAAGAAAGACGACCCCTGAAAGCTCCAAGCAAGGAGATCATCAAACAGGCCGGACGCTACCGGACAATGGAAACGGCCAGAAAGCAGCTCAACGAGGCAAAGCAGACCATCGCGCCGGATCAAGAGCAACAGCCATATACCGCTGTGGATAAGGTGGAGCGATATTCGGTCAACGCCGCCCATAATGCATGGAGAGCCTTACCCGTTGGAGCGAGAAAGAAGTATAGTTCTGTCGGAGATAATTCGTTTCACGGTGAAACGGATTATGAGGCAGCTTCGCCGCAGCCGAAAGAGCAGATGCGGCGTGCTTTTGTCCGTCAGGTTCGGGAACAGAAGCAGCAGAGTGTAAGAAGAAACCCTATCCCGGAGCCAGAGGGAAAGTCCTCTAAAATGGAAACGTATCGGGGCATAGAAGCCCCGGCACAGATAAGAAAACGCAAAATCGCGGGGCAGCGTCAAAATGCGCTGTCCCGCGACAAATATTCTTCCGCTATTTCCAAAGCTCAGATTGTCAAGGAGCAGGGCCGCAGACTGGCAAGAGACAAAGCGATACAGGAGATCAAGACGGATACTGCAAAGACGGCAGCAAAAGCAAGCGATAACTTTTTCAAAAAGCTGGGTACTGCGGTCACAAAGGCTGTCACACCCGGCAAAGAAACGCTGCTTTATGCAGCCGGAGCGTTGGCACTTATCATTATTCCCCTTGTAGTCATTATGGGCGTTGCCTCTATGCTTACCGGCAGCGGGGAGGGGCGCAATACCTATGTTCCCGTGAGTGCGGAGGTGGAGGCATACCGCCCCTTGATTCGGCTATACGCCGCACAGTATGGCATCCCTGAATACGAGGACTTGATTGCCGCTGTAATGATGCAGGAGAGCGGCGGGCATGGCAATGATCCGATGCAATGTTCAGAAAGCGGCTATAATACCCGTTATCCTCATTCTCCTAATTCAATCACCGATCCCGAATACTCCATTGATGTGGGCATACAGGCTCTTGCCAATGCGCTGCAAATGGCAGGTGTGGAAAGCCCGATTGACCTTGAGCATATATTCCTCGCGTTACAGGGCTATAACTTTGGCAATGGCTATATCTCATGGGCGCTTGCTAACTACGGCGGCTATTCCGAGCTGAACGCCATCGAGTTTTCCGATATGATGGCGGCACGTCTGAGCTGGTCGGGCTACGGAGATAAAGCCTATGTATCTCACGTCCTGCGATATTATCCTATTGGACGATCCTTTATGAGTGAAGGCAACGTCGCTATGGTAGCCGTGGCACAGTCACAGCTCGGCATCGACGGCGGACTGAAATTCTGCGAGTGGTATGGGTATCCCTATCGTGTAGAGTGGTGCGCGATCTTCGTTAGCTGGGTAGCCGATCAGTGCGGGTATATAGACGCAGGTGTTATCCCCAAATTTGCGTATTGCCCGGAGGGAGCAAACTGGTTCATGGCAAACGGTCAGTGGCAAGGCAGAGACTATATCCCGGCACCCGGCGACATTATCTTTTTTGAATGGGAGAACGATGGAATAGCCGATCACGTCGGTATTGTGGAGTTTGTAGAGAATGACATGATATACACTATTGAAGGGAATGTCGGTGAAAGCTGCGTGGAAAACCGCTATTACCCCTACTCTTCGCCCGTGTACGGATTTGGGTTGCCCTTGTACTGAAATACAACATGAAAATTTGCATTCATATATAGACCTGTTATAATTTAAGTAAATGATGATTAAATCGGCAAGAGCAGGCTGCGAGAGAATTTGGGTTCTGATGAAGGCACTTTTTTGCAGGAATACTGTATGTATTTCAAGAAAAAGTGACAAAATCAGGGCGCAAATTGTCCGCAGATTGCCGAAGGCGATTTAATCAGCGTTTACTTACGTATCCATAATAAGTATCCATAATGAAACATTAAGGACAATAAAACTCTTTTGAGAAAAAACATTTTTTTGCAACTTTCTCCCCAAAACCGTTTCTATTAAAGTGAGGGCCTCAGAAAGGAGGAAATTTAATGGATGACATTGCAATTGTCAATCTTTACTGGGAGCGATCTGAAAATGCCATATCAGAAACCGCAGCGAAATACGGGAAGTATTGCCGGACGATCTCCTATAACATTTTGGCAAGTGTGGATGACGCAGAAGAGTGTGTCAATGATACATATTTGAAAGCATGGAACTCCATGCCAAATCATCGACCATCTCACCTCGCACCATATCTTGCCAAGCTGACCCGGTGGCTGTCCTTAAACCGCTTACGCGAGGACAACAGCCTCAAACGGGGCGGCGGTGAACTCCCTGCGGTATTGGACGAGCTTGCGGAGACTTTGGATTCCGGCATGGACACCGAAAAAGAGATCGAGATAAGAGAGATGAACCGTGCCGTTCAGAATATGCTGGATCGTCTGGACAAGACAGAGCGGGACGTGTTTCTCGCTCGGTATTGGTTTGCGGCTTCGATCTCAGAAATCGCGGAGAAAAGCGGATTTACGGAAAGCAAGATCAAGTCTATGTTACACAGGACGAGGAAAAAACTATTATCGCAATTGAAGGAGGATGGACTATGCTGAATAGTGAAAAGACAATGTTCGCGTTGAACGATGTGCGTGACGATTACATAGAAAGCGCCCGCACAATGCTGGTGTATAAAATAAAGGAAACCAAATTTGCCCCGGCAAAACGGCGTGTCATTGCAATCGCCTTGGCAGCGGCGCTGATTTTATCTCTTGGTATAGCTGCGTATGCAGTTTATGTCCATTGGTCACGCGGTATGGAGCAGCGTCTCCCAGCCACAGCGGAAGAACAGCAGATGGCAGTAGAAAGCGGGCTTTCAGATACTTCTCAGAGCATCAGCGCAGCAGCTAACGGTGTGACGATTTCGGTGGAACAGACTGTTATTGACGGTGATACTGCCAGAATTGCCTTGCGTATTGAAGGCTGGAATCTTGATAAGGAACAGGAACTGAACGCCATGCTTTGGGGCGGCTTCCCAACCTTCGACGGTGAAACCGCACCGGCTATGGGCGGCAGTTTCGTGGAGGAACGTGACGAAAATAATAGCGTGTTTATTATTGATGCCGACGGATTTATAGAGTACGACATTTGGGCGAGAGCCGGGGACAAGCTGGGTACGCTTTCCGGCAAGGAAATCCATATCACCATAGAAAGTCTGGGAATCGGCGGCAAAGGAGGTCAGTACCAGCCGCTGGTGGAAGGCCCCTGGGAGCTTACATGGACACCGAGCAGCAGCAGTGACCGTCTGATCGTCCGGTCGGATGCAGCCATCGGAAATACCGGGATCCGGTTGGCTTCAGCAGAGATCAGCCCGGTTTCTGCCAAAGTCTTGCTCCAACTGCCTTCCCTCTGGAACGGCTACAAAACATTGGAGCACCACGATCTTCAGCTTGTGGGAGTCCGTCTGAAAGACGGTTCGGTTTTAACCAACATCTTCGGGCCTCCTACGCAGGAGGGCTATGCGGATATGGAAAATCTGATTCTTGAGCTTTGCTATTCTTCGGGGAAAATACTTCAGCCGGAACAGATTGATGCACTGATCTTTGCAGGCAATTCCCCTTGGGCGAGAACTTTGACAGATACCGAGTTGATTTTTGTCCCGATAGTTTAAGCGAATATAATTTGGCACAAAATAAGCTCAAAAATCAGAGTTTATGAACAGAAAACAGTAGTTCTTTAGAGTCAGACGCTTAAAGCGCAGAGCCGGTAATCCATCAAAGCAATGTGATTACCGGCTTTTTTAATCTATTCTATATATATGTGTACGGAGACTTTACAAATGGATGAAACAACAAGTAACTCCCGATGGGTACGTTGTCCACTATGCGACTGCAAGACACGAATAAAAGTGTATGAAGAAACTGTCCTGCTAAATTTTCCTCTATATTGTCCAAAATGCAAGGTGGAGACGATGATCAGCATTATCAAACTTAAAATGGTGGTTTTCAAAGAGCCAGACGCTTGAAGCGCAGAGCCAGCATCCAAACGAACAAAGATGCTGGCTCTTTTGTTATCTTATTGCGATTTTCTTCCTTGCTTTTAAAGCATTTATTGCCGCTTCACAGATAGGGAGTAAGACCTCTATATCTTCCTCGCTGCAATCATGCAGCAAAATATCAAGCTGTTTTTTAGCGGGATTAGCTGTATTCTTCTGCGGATATACAATCTCCGTTGGGTCTATATCCAATGCTGTTATAAGGGAACACAGTACATCCAACTGCGGATTGCCATCGCCATGTTCTATTTTCCGAATGGTTTG
>CAKTNU010000094.1 GCA_934589325.1 uncultured Oscillospiraceae bacterium
TTTTGCCTATCTGCGGGTCTGAGCCTGCGCCCTGACCGTGGGTCATCTTCTCGCCTATCTGGAGCTTCTGATCCGCGTTGGAAACGGCCAGCGCCTGCTTGTCCGTATTGACGGCAATAAACTCGACACCCTGTGTGCCGGTCTTCACCATTCTGTTTACAACGTTATTGCCGGCTCCGCCGACACCAACGACTTTTATAGTTACAACATTCTCCGGACCCGTTTCGGCCTTGAAATCCATAGCTCTTGCCTCCCTGTTTTATTTGCATCACTTTCTGTGAAATTAATCTTAGCTTGGTATTGTTTATAATATTACATTTTTCCCGTGCGGTCAATATCTTTTTTAAATTTTTTGTAAGCGTTTTGTAAATTACGTTAATATCAACATTCAGTTCGGGCTGAAATGCGCAGCTGTGGTATCCGAAAGGTTTATAATGCCGACATCACCCGCTTTTAGCTTCCCCATCACGGATATAAACATTCCGAATTTGTACTCAACATCGCTGTATGAGCCGAGCACAACAGTATATTTACCGCCATAGGAGAACTTGACTGTGTTCGGATCGGTGAAATCTATACGTGTAACGTCAGAGCTGAGCCCGCGCTCCTGTATCTGATAAAGTATCTCAGCAAGGAAATCGACCGGCGCCGTGCTGCCGTCGCCTGTTGTGAGCTGCTCGCCTATAAGAAGTGTGCCCGGGTCAAAGCCGACTATAGGGATGAGCTCGTCCTGCTCGCCCTCGGCGGCCTTGCCGAGGACCTTGCAGCTGTGGTCGAGCGTCCAATCCTCGTCGCCTACGATCAGGTAAGCCATTGCCTTGCTCTCGGTAACGGTAATCGTTATCTTGTCGGGGAGGCTTCGCGAAATGGAAACCTCCTCGATATACGGCAGCTTTGCAAGTGCACGGCTGACCGCGGCGATACGATCATAGAAAAACAGGTTGTCGCCGTCTTCAATGTCTATTGCATTTATTATCTCTTCGTCGGTATAGTGCGTGTTCCCTTCGACACGGATATCGTGGACGCGGAACAGGACGCTCATCACGAATATCGCGGCAATGACCACAAGGACAAAGCCAATGAGCGCATTTACGCTGCTGCGCTTTCGCGGAGCCTTATATTCGCCGTGCTTGCTCTCCGGCGGCTGCTGTGAGTAAAGGCTGTTTGCCATTTATCATTTTCCTTTCGGATGTGTTAATATTCAAGATTGACGTCCGCTCCGAGCGAACGCAGTTTGCGGTCAAAGCGCTCATAGCCGCGAGTGACATGGCCGTCGTCGCATACGATGGTCTCCCCTTCCGCACACAGGCCGGCAATTATCATCGCTGCTCCGCCGCGAAGGTCAGTTGCGTTGAGCATCGCTCCGCGCAGGCGGTCAACTCCCCATATCTCCGCCTGACGGCCGGATATTGCAATATCCGCGCCGAGACGCCGAAGCTCGGCGGCCTGACGGAAGCGGTTTTCAAATATGTTCTCCGTTATGATCGTTCTGCCCTCTGCTTTCAGCAGAGCCGCCATGAGGACCGGCTGAGCGTCGGTCGGGAAGCCCGGGTAAGGTGCCGTGGATATCTCGCCCACGGCTTTAAGCTTTCCGGACGATATTATACGGACGGAGCGTTTATTTGATATTATATCACATCCTGATTGATTTAGGAAGTAGAGAACTGTAGAAAAATGTGCAGGATCTACGCCGCGGAGCTCAACATCTCCCCCACAGGCAGCGGCAGCGCATGCCAGAGTTGAAGCAACGATTCTGTCGGGCATTATTCGGAAGCACACCTGCGACTCCGGCTCCATTCCGCGAATATGTATATCTCCTGTACCGGCGCCGACTATATCCGCGCCAAGCAGGTTCAGATAATCCTGAAGCGCAATGATCTCCGGCTCGCGGGCCGCGCCGTGAATGACGGTATCCCCTTTTGCGGCACAGGCGGCAAGCATGGTGTTCTCCGTTGCACCTACACTTGGGGACGGCAGAGCTATCTCCGCGCCGTGAAGTCCGTCAGAACGGCAGTATATCTCACGGCCATTCTCCTCGATTTCCGCGCCAAGGCTGCGCAGTGCGGCGAGATGCAGATCTATCGGCCTCTTTCCAAGCTGACAGCCTCCGGGGAGCGACAGTCTGGCCTCTCCGCATCTTGCAAGAAGCGCGCCCATAAATATCACGGAGGAACGCATCTCCTCCATCAACTTCTGCGGTATGGTGCAGCATGAGAGCTGCGATGAGTCTATGTACACGTCGCTGCCGCGCTGTTCGGCTGTACAGCCGAGATGCCGCACGATGCGAAGAGCTGCGTCCACGTCACGGAGCTGCGGCACGTTCAGAAGCTCTGAGCCGGCCGGAACGACAAGGGACGCAGCGATTATCGGCAACGTCGCATTTTTTGAACCCTGAACAAAACAGGCTCCTTCAAGCTGTCTGCCGCCGCTGATGCGCCATATATCCAAAATGAAACACCCCCGCGCATAATTTATGCCATACTATGCCGCGGGGGTAAAATATGTGATTTGGTGCTTAGGATCAGTTCTTCTCGCGGACTATATCGAGTATGATTCCGCATATCCTGTCTGTCGCATCCGGCACTGCCAGGGAAGCCATGGCTTTGGACATTGCCTCAAGCTGTGCCTCATCGTGCAGAAGCTTCCTGACGCAGTCCAGCAGTGTCTCCGGCTCAAATTCGCCCTCTAGAAAGACCTTGGCGCCGCCTGCTCGCTCCAGCACTCTGGCATTCTTCTCCTGGTGATTGTTCGTAACGTTAGGTGACGGAACAAGTATAACAGGCTTGCCCATGTACGTAAGCTCCGACAGCGTGGACGCACCGGCACGGCACATAATAAGGTCCGCTGCCGCCATGACGCGGGGCATATCAAATATGTATTCTCGCACATCGACTCCGTAGGAGGCGTAATCTGACGCAGTCTCCGCGAGCTTTTCCATGAAGTCGCGGTAATATTTGCTGCCGACTGAGTGGATGAGGCGAAATTCGTCAAGCCCGCGAAGCATCGGTATCATATCCGCGATGGTTCCGTTCATATGTTCGGCGCCGAGAGAACCCCAGACGGACACTACCAGCGGCTTATCGGCGGGCAGGCCAAGTTCCTTTTTTGCGGAATCCTTGGTATAGCATGCAAATGAGCCTCGGACGGGAGTCCCGGTGACGACGACGCGCTCCGGATGCTTATAATATTTTTTGCTGTCTTCGAGGCCAAGCATTATCCTATCCACATGCTCGGCCAGCAGCTTGGTAGTGAGCCCCGGGACTGCGTTGCTCTCATGAACAGCAGTCGGAACGTGCAGCTCGGAGGCCGCCATGAGCACCGGGTAACAGACATATCCTCCGGTTCCTATAACAGCATCCGGCTTGAAGGAGCGAATCAGCTTTTTTGCCTCATGCGTTGAGACGGCAACATTTTTCAGTGTATCGATATTATGCATAACGGCACTAAGACTGTGACCGCGGCTGATATTCGTTATTTTCAGCGGTTTTATCTCATAGCCCTCACGCGGCACGAGCTCCATCTCCATCTTGCCCTCGGCACCGATGAAAAGTATTTCGCAGTCCGGCATAAGCTCGCGCAGCCGCCCGGCAATAGCCAGTGCGGGATTTATGTGACCGGCGGTACCGCCGCAGGTAAATATAAATTTCATACGAACACGTCCCTTCGGATTTATTTCTCTATTATATCACGCGATGCACTAAGTATTATCCCCATCTCTCCAAGCTGTATCAGGAGTGCAGTGCCGCCATAGCTGAAGAACGGCAGGGATATGCCTGTGCACGGCACAAGATTTGTCACGACGGCAACATTCAGGAAAACCTGTATTGCAAGCAGTGTCGTTATTCCCGCAACGACCAAGAAACTAAATTTGTCCCTGCAGTGCAGGGCGATCCAGTAGCCGCGGAGGATAAGCAGTGTAAAAAGGATCAAAATCAGCGCCGCGCCAATAAAGCCCAGCTCTTCACAGACAACGGAAAAGATGAAATCGTTGTGCTCCTCAGGAAGATACAGATATTTCTGACGGCTCATCCCGAGGCCGAGACCGCTTAGTCCGCCGGAGCCAATGGTATATAGCGACTGTACTATCTGGTAGCCCTCATCCGACGAGCTTGAAAACGGGTCACGCCATGTGTTTATCCGCCCGGATGCGTATGGAAAGAGCATCAGCAATACGCCTAAAGCGACCGCAGCCGCGCTGCCGACGCCGACAAACCAGCCGAGTCTGACCCCGCCCAGAAACATCATGACCCCGCCGACAGCAATAATGATTATAGACGCAGAAAAATGCGGCTCAAGTATAAGCAGGCCGACGATAACTCCCAGAATTGCCGCAAACGGCAGGATTCCGTACTTGAACGTTGCCATTTTCCCACGCATCCGGCAGATGAGCGAGGAAAAGCACAAAATAACGCCGAGCTTGGCAAGCTCAGAAGGCTGAAGCGTCAGTCCCCCAATGCCGAGCCATCGACGGGAGCCGTTCGCCTTGACGCCTATCAGCGGGACAAGCATCAGCAGCACTACAGTCAGCGCCATAAAATGCCACGCATATCGCCTATAGAAGCCCATGGGAAATTTCGATGCAGCGAGCATGGCTGCAGTGCCGAGCACGGCAAATAAAAGCTGACGCACAAAATAATATGCCGCGTTGCCGCCGGTGACGTTGCCGGGGTCGTAATATGCCCTGGCAAAGCTGGATGACAGCACCATGACAACGCCGAACACCAGCAGAAGCATCACCAGAATGAAAAACGAGCCGTCGAACGAGCCACGCCGTTTTTTGCTGGATTCTGCCGAAAAGTCGGCGAGGCGGGTATTGTCGTAGCGCATTTTCCCACCTCCCCGACTTTTTATCAAGCATTACAGGGCATAACGCTGGAACACCCCAATAAATGATATGATAGCAAAGACCAGAGATATGCTTGTAAACAGCAAAAACAGATGCTTCTCACTCCACTTTTTTCCCGTCCAGCCGCCCATCTCAAGATGGTGATGGAAGGGAGCCATTTTGAATATACGCTTGCCGTGGCTGAGCTTGAAATAACCGACCTGAATAATGTCGGACAGGGTCTCGATGATATACATGATGCCGAGCGTTATAAGAATAAGCGGCATATCATACGCAAAGGCCATCGCTGCAATGGCGCCGCCGAGAAACAGAGAGCCGGTATCACCCATAAATACCTTTGCCGGGTTGAAATTGTACATGAGGAAGCCTATAAGTCCGCCCGCAAGCGCAGCAGCAAAGATCCCGAGCTCGAGAAATTCCTCGCCCCATGCTATGGTCACGCAGACAAAGAACAGACACACGGGGACGGAGGTACCGCTTGCAAGGCCGTCCACGCCGTCCGTTATGTTCACGGCGTTGACGGTACCGACGATAACAAAGGCGGCAAAGATAAAATACAACCATTCGGGCATCGGAACAGTCTTATTAAAGAACGGAATATAGAGGTTAGGCTGTGTGTAACCGATGCGGCGCATGAGCATGAGAAATACGAGCGCCGCAGCGAGCTGCAGCATAAACTTCATGCCGGCGGTCAGGCCAAGATTCTGTTTCTTTTTGAGCTTCTCCCAGTCATCCAGAAAGCCAATAGCGCCAAAAACCAGTGCGAACAGCAGCACAAAGATATGCACCCAGTTGCCTTTTACAAGTGATGGAAAGCCGATGGTAAGACACACGAATGCAACAGCCATGATAAACATGACGCCGCCCATTGTCGGTGTACCGGTCTTGGACATATGCCATGTGGGGCCATTGGATTTTATTTCCTGTCCAGCCTTTTGCTTGCGGAGCCACGGGATATAGAACTTTCCGAACGCGGTAGCAAATAAAAAAGCCAGTATAAATGCGCTTATCAGCTTTATCGTCATTGTATTTTCTCTCCTCGTGTTGACTTCCGCCCAGCGGCCGGAGCTTATTTCAGGCAGTCTGCCACTATCTCACGCTCATCCATATGGCGCTTCTCGTGACCTACGACCTGATAGTCCTCATGACCTTTACCGGCAAGCAATAATACATCACCCGGGCCTGCATTGTCAATAGCCCAGGCTATGGCCTCACGCCGGTCACAGATGACCTTTGTAGGAGTGCGCTTGTTTTTCATGCCGGCGACTATCTCCCTTATTATCTCGTCAGGATCCTCGGTACGGGGATTATCGCTGGTCACGACCACTAGGTCCGCATTGTCGGCGGCTATCTGCCCCATTATCGGACGCTTTAGTTTATCCCGGTCTCCGCCGCAGCCGAACAGGGCTATGAGTCTGCCGCGGGTGACGGGCTTGAGAGTCTTGAGTACCTTTTCCAGTGCATCGGGCTTATGCGAGTAATCAATCACGACTGAAAAATCACGCCCGGTCGGGACGATCTCGAGTCGGCCCTTGACGCCTTTGGCACTGGACATAGCATCGGCGCAGTCGGCAAGGCTTATGCCGAGTGCAAGGCCGACGGACATCACACCAAGCGCGTTATACACAGAGAACATCCCGGGTATGCCAAGCTTTGTCATGCATATTTCGTCACCGCTGACGGCGGCGAACCGCACCCCGTCGGCAGTAAGACGTATGTCCTTTGCAACAAGGTCAGCCTCGTTTTTTTCAGCCGAGAAGCTCATCGTGCGGCAGGCGGCGCCGTCAGTCATAAACTGCGCCCAGCCGTCGTCAAGATTAATGCAGCCCATTGAGCACATATCAAAGAGCTTCTTCTTCGCCGCGGCATATTCCTTCATTGTGCCGTGAAAATCAAGATGATCCTGTGAGAGATTGGTGTACAGCGCAACATCAAAGTGTATTCCGGCAACACGCTCCAGCGTCAGCGAATGGGACGAGACCTCCATAACGACATGAGTGCATCCGGAATCAGCCATATGACGGAACAGCTTGTGCAGCTCGTAGCTTTCAGGAGTCGTATGCTCCGTGTGCAGGAACTCGTCGCCTATCATGTTGCCGTTCGTTCCGATCAGGCCGACCTTCGCGTCCAGCTTGCTTTCGAGCAGATGCTTTATAAGATAGCTCGAACTGGTCTTGCCGCTCGTACCTGTAATGCCAATCATCGTCATTTCCGATGCAGGGCTGCCAAAGAACTCGCGGCTGACGATCGCAAGCCCGTAACGGCAATCGGATATCATGATATACGGTATGTCCG
>CAKTNU010000095.1 GCA_934589325.1 uncultured Oscillospiraceae bacterium
GTATGCTGCCGTGCAGCTCCAAAACGTTTTTGCTCCCGGCAGCCTGATGCAGCCCGTCGATATTCTGGGTTATCACGGCGCGCAGCTTGCCCTCGCGCTCCAGCTCCGCAAGGCGCAGATGGGCACGGTTCGGCTTTGCCCCGTCGATCACCAGCTTTTCGCGGTGGAAGCGGTAATATTCCTCTGGATCACGTTCAAAAAAGCTGTGGCTCAATATAGTCTCTGGCGGGTACTTCCACTTTTGGTTGTACAGGCCGTCCACGCTCCGGAAATCCGGTATGCCGCTCTCCGTGCTGACACCGGCTCCACCGAAAAATACGATATTGTCGCTCTCTGCGATCCAGTCTTTAAGCTGCTGTATTTTAGCGTCCATAAGTCTCGCCTCTGCCCAGAATACTGTATTTCGCTGCAATATAAATACCGATACCGATCAGCCCGCAAAAGCAAAATGCGCTGAAAAGTGCCGGAAAAACGTGCTGGCAGGCACGTCTCCCCCCTGCTGATCGATATTAGGGATTATACAACATTTTTCGCCGCTTGACAAGGCGGCGATATATTAACTTATTTTAAAATAATCACAATACGCCGAAAAGCTCCTCAAATGAGGAGCTTTTTATGCTGTATATCTGCACCGCCGGCTCACAGCACAACGGCGCCGCCGATATCTATAGGCTTGTTCTGCATTATGTAAACCGGTTCGACTCCGTGTCCGCGGATGAAGCGCTCTATTCTTTCGACGTCCGGATGCTGAGAAAGGCTCCCGGTGAACACCAGCTTATCCGCCGACGGCCTGAAGCTGCTGCCGCCGATAAAGCCGTGGGCATATCCGGGCAGCTCAAAGCCGCCTGCCGCGATCTTCAGCACGTCAAGCCCCGCGCCTTCCGCGGTGGCGGCAATACCGTGATCCGCCGTAATGATCGTTCCGTCAGCGACAACGCATATCGAGCAGCGCGCATAGCCCTGGCGGAAGTCTGTGACCCGCTCATCTGTGAATCGCGCAAGAATCTCGGGTGCAGTCACAGCTCTTCTGCACAGGAGCCTTTCGCCTACGGCACAGGCGTTCAGGCCGCAGTCCGCCGGATATTCCGCGCCCTGCCGGATGTCGGCAAATACAGTCTCATACCCGAGCTCTGCAAGGTCTGCGGCAAGGCCGCTTCCGCGTAGGTACGGCGCAAGTATCAGCTCCTGTCCATAACGGAACACCGAGAGATCCGCATGACCCGCAAGCGCAGGCGCGACGAACGGGTTATCCGGCAGATACAGTGGGACAAGTCCCATTGCTTTGAGAGCGGTATCGAGTATTTCCCTGTACCGCTCCCCTATTATCACAGGCTTCCGATTCATGCGTCTCTGTCCCGTCCGAGTACGGCGGCTACCGCCTCCCCGATATTTTTGACGCTTATCAGCCGGAGCCCATCCGGGCGGCGTATATCGTCGCGCACATGGGCGGGGATGATGCAGCGCTTGAAGCCGAGACGCGCTATTTCCGACAGGCGCTGGTTTATCGCGCTGACACTGCGTATCTCGCCTGAAAGTCCGACCTCGCCTACGGCGGCAAGGTCCGCCCCCAGCGGCCGGTCAAGATAGCTCGAGGCAATGGCAAGTATCGTTGCAAGATCCGCCGCCGGCTCGTCCAGCGACAGGCCGCCAATAACGTTTATATATGCGTCGCAGCTCGTGACGTTCATACCGCCGCGCTTTTCGAGGACTGCGAGCAGCATGGCCGTGCGGTTGTAGTCTATGCCGTTGCTGCGCCGGGACGCGTTATAATTCGACGGCGTGACCAGTGCCTGCACCTCGGCCATTATCGGCCGTGTCCCTTCCATCACACAGGCGACGCAGGTGCCCGGGCTGTTCTCCGGGCGGCCGGACAGCAGCATCTCCGACGGATTTTCAACGCAGCGCAGGCCATTGTCGACCATCTCAAACACGCCTATCTCATTTGTGGAGCCAAAGCGATTCTTCGCGCCGCGAAGGATGCGGAAGCTGGTGTTCTGCTCGCCCTCAAAGTACAGTACGCAGTCGACCATATGCTCCAGCACCTTCGGCCCCGCGATGCTGCCTTCCTTGTTGATATGACCTACGACAAAGACCGTATAGCCCTTCTCCTTCGTCACGCGCATGATACGCATAGTACACTCGCGCACCTGCGAAATACTGCCCGGTGCGGAGGCAACTGCGGCATCGGACACGGTCTGTATTGAGTCGATAATGATTATATCCGGGTCAAGCTCATCGGCAGCAGAGATGATATTGTCAAGATCCGTCTCCGCGAGAACATATACCTCGCCCCCGTCAACGCCCAGACGGGTCGCTCGGAGCTTGAGCTGACGCTCGCTCTCCTCACCGGTGACATACAGTATCTTGCGCCCCGGCTCTGCCGAGCCGCACATCTGCAGCAGCAGAGTTGATTTACCTATGCCCGGCGCGCCGCCGACCAGCACCAGTGAGCCGACGACCGCTCCGCCGCCGAGCACGCGGTCGAACTCCGCGATACCGGTGCCGAAGCGTATCTCCTCGGTGGTATCGAGCTCCGATATCGGGCGCGGCTTCTTCACCTCGCGTGAACTGCGGTATGCCTGCTTCCCGGGGCGGGAGTCAAGCTGCATCTCACGCAAAGTATTCCACTGGCCGCAGGATGGGCAGCGTCCCGCCCAGTTTGAGGTCTCATAGCCGCACTCCGAGCAGCAATATACTGTCTTTTGTTTATTTGCCATGGCTCTATCCTTCTTTTATATTTTATAGCCCGACACGTACTGCAGATACGACGCGAGCAGGACCGCGGCGAGCGCGGTCTGATACTCGGCGCTGTTCAGCTTCTCAACATCGCCCGGGTTCGACATGAAGCCGCACTCGACAAGTATTGCGGGACAGGATGCGTTTGCGGTTATGTACAGTCCCTTGGACGCAGGCTCCGCCACACGGCGGTTCTGCGGGTCGAGACACGCGATGAGATTTGCGTGGCACAGGCGGCCGAAATCCTCACTGCCGGGATAAGCGGAATACAGCACCTGTGCGCCGCTGGGCTGCGATGTCGGATAGCAGTTCTGATGGATGCTTATGAGCACGCCGCCCGGTACAGAGTTTATCTCCTCCACGCGGCGTACAAGGTCGGCATGCTCGCTGTAGCTCCGCGCATCGGTACGGGCGGTATCGTCGGTGCGGGTCATATATGTCTCTGTACCGAAAAGCTCCGCCAGCGCATTTAACCTAAGAGCGACGGCTAGATTGATGTCGCTCTCCTTGATCCCGTCCGCAGACACCGCGCCGCCGTCTATGCCGCCGTGCCCGGGATCTATTACGAGCGTCCGCGGCCTTGCGGCTGATACCGGAACGCTGTGCGGAGTACATACGGCAACCGTAAGCCCCACTGCAAGCGCGGCCACGAGCATGAGCGCAAGCGCCGCGGTATAGCGGTTGAATTTTATCACCTTGAACACGTTATTACCTCAGATATTATATAGTTTACCGCGGGGCAAGTCAATACGGGACCACGCGCATCACAGCAGGATGCATATCAGCCCCGCGCTGCCCTCGTTTATTATTCTCTGCAGCGTCTGGCGGAGCTTCGCCTTCGCATTGTCCGGCAGCGATTCGATTTTCGCGGTCAGTCCCTCCTCCGCTATCACATCAAGAGATTTGCCGAAAATGTTCGACTGCCATATCCGGTTCACATCGCCCTCGAAGCCCTGCAGCAGGAAGTTTATTATATCCTCCGAGGCGGTCTCGCCGCCTATCGCGGGGCTGACCTCAGTCTCCACGTCGGTCATGAGCATATGTATTACCGGTGCCCCGGCCTTGAGCTTCACTGTATATTTGCCGCCCTGACGCACGATCTGCGGCTCTTCAAGCCGCATCTGCCCCGCTGCCGGCATTACGACGCCGTAGCCCGTGCTGCGGACGGAATCCAGCGCGGCGCGGACGGAATCGTAATCGCTCTTGACCGCCGCCATCTCCGAGAGCATTTTTATCAGTTCGCCGTCGCTTGCGACACAAACGCCGGCCTCGGCGCTGACGGTCCGGTAAAACAGCTCCCGCGGCAGAGTCAGGACGGCTGTAACGGCGCCTGTGCCCAGTTCCGCGGCGCTCCGCTCCGCCTTGCTGATACAGTCAAGTTCCTCAATGCTCTTTATCGCGGCCGCTGAATCGCGGATGCTGCATATCCCGGCACAATGCGTTTTTATGGCGTCGTACAGTCCTGCTTTCAGCTCGTTGTCATTGTCCAGTGCGTCGATCCAGTCCGGCAGGCAGAAGCCTATCGATCTGACCGGAAATTCCTCCAGCACACAGCGCATGATGCGGCACATGTCATCTTCGCTGAGAGTCTGGCAGTTGACGCGCAGACAGCTCACGCCGAAGCGGGTCTCTATCTCCTCCGCCGCGGCCACGGCGGAATCTGACTCCGGATCCGTGCTGTTGACCAGTACAACAAAGGGCTTATTGATCCTCTGCAGCTCCTCTATGACCCGGCTCTCCGGCTCCACATATTTCTCACGCTCGATCCCGCATATACTGCCGTCAGTTGTGACGACAATGCCTATAGTCGAGTGCTCGGCTATGACTCTGCGCGTTCCCTCCTCTGCAGCGACCGTCATGCTGACCTCCTGCTCGAACCACGGTGTAGCCACCAAGCGCTCAATGCCGTTTTCAAACTGCCCCGCCGCGCCGTCGACCATATAGCCCACACAGTCGACCAGCCGCACCGATAATTCACAGCCGTCGAACGACAGCCGCACGGCCTCCTCGGGGATGAATTTCGGCTCAGCAGTCATTATCGTCCGTCCGGAGCCGCTCTGCGGAAGCTCATCACGCGCCCGCTCCTTGGTATAGGTATTATCTATCTGCGGAATGACCATCGTCTCCATAAAGCGTTTGATGAAGGTCGATTTCCCTGTCCGCACCGGACCTACGACGCCGAGCATGAAGGCTCCGTCGGTCCTCGCGGCAATGTCACGGTAGATTTTAGTGTCGATCATATAAAAAGCCTCCGCTCTCATGTTCTCGTTTGTACGAGTCTATGAGCGGAGGCTTTTTATTATGCGGCCTGTCACGCAAACTGCGCGGTCTGGCAATGTATTCCGGATATCTCAAATTTCAGCTCGGGGAACGCAAGGCACAGTCTGTCCCGCAGGGCGTATATAACGGGATTTTCGGTGCAGAAGTGGTCGCCGTCTATCAGATTGATACCAAGCTCGCGGGCAGTCAGGAACTGATCGTACTTTATATCGGCTGTCACATAGGTGTCGCAGCCGAGAGCATACGCACGTTCAACACTGCCTCCGCCGCTCCCGCCCATTACGGCAAGCCGTTCCACCGGGCGGCCGGAATCATAATAGCGCAGGCCGTTTGTTTTCAGCGCCGCCTTGCAGAACGGCAGAAAATGCACCATATCCGTGGGCTCCCGCATAAGTCCGACGCGGCCGCAGCCGTCCTCATCAAGCGCGGACACGAGGTCCGCGCCGAGCAGATCAAGCAGCACATCATTGACTCCGCCGTCGGCAATGTCGAGATTCGTGTGCATGGATATCAGCGATATCCGGTTCTCGGCCAGGGTCATCACACGACGCTGTGTGATATCAGAATCCGTCATCCGCTTCATGGGATTCCATATGAGCGGATGGTGCGTGATGATAAGCTCCGCGCCGATACAGACAGCCTCGTCTATCACCTCGCTCGTCGCATCAAGTGACAGCAGAGCCTTGCCGACAGGTCGGTCAAGACCGCCTACCAAAAAGCCGGCGTTGTCAAAATCCATCTGCAGCTCCAGCGGAGCAAGCAGCTTCAAAAATTCAAATATCTCGCCTGCGGTAGTCATGTTTTGTCCTCCATCGTCTTAAGCTCGGAAAGTATATTCTCATACAGGCCGCGGCGGGCACAAAGCTCCGGCTCCGCTGCACCGCGCATGCCGCCGACAGCCGACTCAAAACGCCGCAGGAGCCGTCGGAGCAGCTCGGGGAAAAGCGGATCCGAGGCAATGAGCGCCGCGCTGCCCGTGAAAAGCTCCGCATCGTTCACCCTCTGACTGCCGCCGAAGCGCACCGTAATTATCTGGTACAGACGGTCGTCCCGGACAAGCTCCTCGGAGCATATCATAAAGCCGTTATTGACCAGCCAGTAGCGCAGTATCTCACACTTAGTCATGGGTTGGAGTATAAGCATGTAGTCCGGTGAAAGGCACCATTCGGCCCGGTCCAGGATGCCGCATATCGTATCCCCGCCCATGCCGGCGATGACAATAACGTCGACCTCGTCCGGCGCGATACCGTCCAGCCCGTCGCAGAGCCGGCACGATATCCTGTCCTCGGCACCAATGGCCTCAGCCGTGCGTACAGCCTTGCTCAGCGGGTCGGCCCCGATGTCGGCAGCGATGAGGTTCCCGGTGTAGCCGCGGCGGAAAAGTGCCGCCGGGAGAAGGCCGTGATCGGTGCCGATGTCGGCGACCCCGCGCCCGTCCTGCGGTATATGCGCCAATATTGCTTCAAGTCTCTTGCTCATAGTTTGCTCCGTAATGGTAAATGTATGGCGCTGGACACCGAATGTCCGGCGCAGGACCGCCCGTGCGGAAACGCGTACTCGTAAAATAAATAAAAGCCGGTTCTGCACCGGCTTTATCTTCTATGAACTTTCGCTCAAAGAGTGGCGAGATAGTTCTTAAGGGCAACTATAAACTCGTCGGGGTCAACGCCGTGAGCGGCGCAGGCCTGCTCAAGATTTTCGCCGCTGGCAAGGGCGCAGCCCATGCAGTGCATGCCTATTGCCTGAAATGCGGGCATGGCTTCGGGGCAGTTCTCGAGGATGTCGGCCAGCATAGTCTCTCTTGTGATTTCCATATTTTTCACCTTTCCGCTAAAATCGTGAAAGGATTGGGACGTTTGCACGCCCCAATCCTAAATCCAGGCTGGATGATCAGCCCTGCTCCTTCATCTTTGCAAAGCACTCGCTGCAGTAGACAGGACGATCGGACTTGGGCTCGAACGGAACCTTTGCCTCGCCGCCGCAGGCTGCGCAGGTAGCGGTGAAGAACTCACGGGGACCGCGGGCAGCATTCTTGCGTG
>CAKTNU010000096.1 GCA_934589325.1 uncultured Oscillospiraceae bacterium
CTCCTGATCTGCGCGGACATGGTGCATGGTGGGCAGATTATAGGTATTGGTATCATAGATAACGGTGCGGAAGCCTGTGAGACCGCAGTCATCCATGTACTTGTCGAAATTCTTCAGTGCACCGTATTCACACACGACGAGCTTGGTACGCAGCTCATGGTCGTGTCCACATTCACATTCGCCAAGATACTTTGTGCAATCGAGAATCATTTTTTGTTTCCTCCTGAATTAAACAAATTATTTTTTTATCAATATGCTACAAGTTGTTTCAGGTTATTTTACCGCTTATTCGTCAATTTGGCAAGGACAATATATTTTTATTTGCGTATCTATATTAACTGTATTATATTTCCTTATTTATGCGGAGCATATCGTTCCAATGCCGCTCCATCTCCTCGATTAGCTTTATCTGCGTCCGTGCGCGGTCGAGATTGTGGCTTTCGCGGTCTATGGAGAAGTATTTGTCGCCGTTTATATAATCGGTCAGAAAACGCATACCGCACTCCAGCGTCATTATGTACGCTCCGAGCGGCAGCACCTCGCGCTCTCGCTCGGTGAGACTCGGGCATGCCTCGGCAAAGCCGCGGGTGAACACACGGTACAGCTCCATATCCAGCTGCACACGCTCAAGCTCCCGCTCATCCTCGGCGGCCGTAGACGCGCCGAAGCGTATCGCGTCGCCAAAGTCGTATGCCGAAAGCCCCGGCATCACGGTGTCAAGATCGATGACACATATGGCGCGGCGTGTGTCCGCGTCGAGCAGGACGTTATTTATCTTCGTGTCGTTGTGCGTCACACGGACGGGCAGCTCCCCGCTGTCACGCATGCGCTGGAGCGTACCTCCGCGCTGCTCGCGGGCTAGGAAGAACTCCGTCTCCTCCTTCACGGACTTCGCCCGTCCGAGCGGGTCCGAGGCGAGTGCGTCACGGAGCTGGCTGTATCTGACGGGAGTATTGTGAAAGTCCGGTATCGTTTCCTGCAGCGCGGATGCGTCAAAGCCGCGCAGAGTGTATTGAAAATGGCCAAAGGCTCTCGCACTTTCGTAAAAATCCGCCGGAGATCCTGCATGCTGGAGGCAGATGCTGTTGTCGACGAATTTATACGTCCGCCAGCAGCCGCCCGCGCCGTCGTCATAATAGCTTCTTCCGTCAAGCGTATCGATATAGCTTATCATGGCCATTCGTTCGCCCTGTTCACGCAGATACGCGCTGATAGCAGACATGTTGCCCATTATCGCATCCACGTTCGGGAACACATAGCGGTTTACCCACTGCAGAACGTATTTTGCACCGGTATCTGTGCCTATCAGATAGGTCTCGTTTATGTGGCCGCATTTTATCTGCTCACAGCTTACCGGGCGGCCGTCGGTCGGGAAATGGAATATTGCGTCTTTCATTCGGTTTTCGCCTTCTCGCTCTTTCTAAGCAGTAGCACAGGTATCGCCGTCAGCAGAAGGACAACCGCCGCCGCGAGGAATATTTCCGGGGTTGGGACGGTCTTAAGCTGGCCGAGCTCGATATATGTACTGTCGGAATTTCTGATGACCGCGGCGCCTATCGCCGGTCCGACTATCATCGGCAGCAGCACCGCAAATATCATGCGTATGCCCTGGAAATGCCCGGCCTTGTCCTTAGGTGTCCAGTCGCGGATGTTCGCGCCGAGGGCGGCGGACATCATCATGTATCCGCTCATCATCACGCTGCCAGCAATGATAACGCCGACGCTGCCGCGCACGAAATACATCGCAGCAAGGCCGATGAGCATCACGGCTGCGGCCGGAACGGTGAAGCGCATCTTGCCGACACGGTCAATAAACCTGCCGGAAACGACGCTCACCGCACTTGCAAATATCAGCACTACGCCGAGGACTATCGCATAATCAGTGATGCCCAGGTAGTTCTGGATGTAGATTATCAGGTACGGGAAGAACACCTGAACCGCCACGGAAAATACGCAGAAGGCCGCAAACGACAGATATAACTGCGGATTTTCGCGCATAACGCCGGGGCGCAGACCGTAAAGCAGATTCTTGAAATAGCTGTCCCTCCTCGGCGCAAGCCGGGGCGAATCCTTTATCAGCAGCAGCGCCAAAAGCCCGACGACGGACACGGAGATACCGAAAATATCAAAAAATTCGTGCCATCTGCCCTGCTGTGTCAGTCCGTCAAAGCCGCCGAAGATTATCAGCATCGAGATAAGCGGCAGTATCGCCAGCACGCTCTCCACGCGGCCGCGGTTGTCGTTGTCGGTGATGTCGGTGACGTATGCGTTGAAGGCAGCATCGTTAGCGGTACTGCCGAAAAAGGTCATCACGCAGTCAAGCACGACCACCATCACGGCCGCAGCTGCCGCTGCATTCGCCGCCGGGAAAAGTTTCCCCGCGTTTTCGGGCGTGATGTAACCAAATGCGGCTGTAGACAGACCCCAGAGAATGTAGCCCGCGCAGATAAATATCTTGCGTTTGCCGACGCGGTCCGACAGCGCGCCCATAAGCAGCGTCGTCACCGTCGCGGCCGCAGCCGACCAACCGACCATCGCAGCGATATAGCCGGGGTCGGTGCTGATGGTGTTGTACAGGAACACGTTAAAGTACATGTTCTCGATGGTCCATGCAAACTGGCCGAACAGACCGATAAGTATCAGCGTGACCCAGTTTCTCGTTCCGAGCCTGCTCTTCATCCTCATCTCTCCTTACAAATGTCGGGCAGCGTCTCATACTGCGCCTTCGGCGCTGCCTGTGATTTTAGGACTCGCTCTTTTACTTCAGATTCTCGTCTATAATGTTCATGACTATCCGCGCCGCTGATTCGAGATGCTCTGCGGTGATATGCTCATAGGGACCGTGGCATGAGTAGCCGCCGGTGCCGATATTCGGGCACAGCAGGCCGCGGAAGGTGAGCTGGGCGCCGTCCGTGCCGCCGCGGACAGGCGCGGTGACCGGCTCTATCCCTTCTCGCCGCAGCGCACGCTCCGCAAGCTCAACTATCTCCATATGTTCGCCGATGAGCTCTCTCATATTCCTGTACTGGCGGTGTATCGTCAGTACTGCGGTGCCCTCGCCGTACTTCTCGTTTATCAGGGTTTCGATGTGCTCCATCGTCTTTATGCGCTGCTCAAACGCCGCCGCGTTGTGGTCGCGGATGATATAGCTCAGCGCCGCCTTCTCTACCGTGCCGCTCATATCGGTCAGATGGAAGAAGCCCTCATAGCCTTCGGTGTGCGCCGGAGTGTCCCCGGAGGGGAGCATGGAGTTTATCTCCATGGCGACGAGGCTTGCGTTTATCATCATATTCTTCGCGCTGCCCGGATGGATGTTGAAGCCGTTGACCTCCCACTTTGCCGCGGCAGCGTTGAAGGTCTCGTAGTTTATCTCGCTCAGTTCCTCGCCGTCGACGGTGTAGGCGAAGTCCGCTCCCATCCGCTCAAGGTCGAGCAGAGCCGCGCCGTGGCCTATCTCTTCGTCCGGCGTAAAGCATATCGCGATGCGGCCGTGCGGCAGTTTTTCGGCGATAATCCGCTCGGCGGCAGTCATTATCGCGGCGATGCCCGCCTTGTCATCCGCACCGAGAACAGTCGTGCCGTCGGTCGTAATGAGGGTCTGCCCCTTGAGCGTCGGCAGATGCGGAAATTTCTCCACCGTTAGGCTGCGCCCGCTGGTGCCGAGGGCGACATCGCCGCCGTCGTAATTCTCTATGAGCTGAGGGCGGACATTTTCACCCGGGAAATCGGGTATTGTGTCAAGGTGGGCGATAAATCCGATGCAGGGCTTGTTCTCATAGCCTTCGCTTGCGGGAATAAAGCCGTAAACATAGGCGTGCTCGTCCTCGTACACGCCCTCGACGCCGATTGCGCGCATCTCATCGGCAAGCATATGGCACAGCGTGAACTGGCACTCGCTGCTAGGCACGCTCTCCGAGGTCTCGGAGCTTGCCGTGTGTGTCTTTACATAGGTGATAAATCTCTCGTAGGCTTTCATAGTGCTGTCTCCTTATATAAAATTCAAATTATTCGGCGAACAGCCGCTTTTGTACGGCGATTACGCTTTTGAAGTATTCCGCTTTATTTTCCGTTTTCAAACTTTCGATTTTTACTCTGCGCTGCAGCAAAACTTCCTCTGTATAGCACCCAGCTTTCTCTACAAGCTTCAATGCTTTATCTGCAGCCGCATTGACACCTCGCAAGGCAAGATATGCTTTTGTATACGCCTCAAGCTCCGCCAAAGCACCCGGCGGACAGTGCATAAATCTCTTAGCCATGCCGCTTAGTCTCAGCAGCTTTTTCGGGCTGTCTACTGACGAGAAGAACGGCAGAGCCTTTTCTTCAAGTTCATATGCAAGCTGTTCTACCCATGTGCGCACTTTCTCCGTGTCGGCGCAAGAGTCAACGCACAGGCGAGCCGCCATCCGTCTGCCATAAGTATAAAATATAAAGTCATTCGGAATATACAGCGGCATTATGCAGCACGTGCAATATATAAAAGACACTTTATCAAACGAGACAAGCTGTGCGATATCGTCCCTAATTCTGTAAAACATATACCCGCGGCGTTTGAATTCTTTTTCAAGCAGAAATGGCTGTATTCCGGAAAGACAATCAGTTTTCATGGGTGTTCTCCAATGTCCGCGTCACTTCAAGATCTCGGCGTAAACGAAGAGCCGTCCTTTTCTTGAGGTGCCGCCGGTGCCGGTGACATTGCCCTTACCCGCGCCTCGCAGGGAAATTATATCTCCCGGCGATATCTGCGCGTCTGGCTTCTCTGCAGGTTCATAATTGAGGCTGACATTGCCGAGGCGGATCTCCTTCGCAGCTTCGGTACGGCTAAGGTCGAACATTCCCGCCGTCACCGCGTCAAGCCGCATCGACATCACGGAAAAGCTCTTTTCCCGCACCTCACGCTTCGCCTGCGGGACATCCGCAGGCGCGATATCCTCCGCCGTAACTCCGCAGCGGCCGACCTTGTCTATACTGAGCAGGTGCCGGTGTACGCTCGGCAGGCAGAAGATATACGCCGTGCCGTCCATGACGCGGATATCGCCGACCCACTCGCGGCCGACTCCCATACCAAGCACCGCTCCCATATAGTCGCGGTGTCCCGGCGTGCCGAAATGGGCGGTCAGCTTTATCGCTGCGAAATGCTCCGCAGGGTCAAAATCCTCTGTGCTCATATACTCCGGCAGGAAGAACGCCGCACGGCGCTCGCAGTCCTCTCCGCCGCCGTGCAGCACGAGACGGCAGTCGGCACGCTGCTTTGCCCATTTTTCGGTCTGATACTGTTCTGCCGGGCTCAGGTAGCCGCTCGCGCACACAGTGCCGCTCCGCTCGGCGCGCTCGCACAGATCCTCCATGCGGCGCAGAAGTTCATTTTTCTCCATTTTCAACTTTGTCCAGTTCCAGTCTGTATTTATGCGCCCCGTCGTTCGTCCGTTTCAGAAGCGCGTCTATCTGCTCCATCACATCCCGTACCTCAAGCGCAAACTCGTCCGACGATGTGCGCAGTACGCCGGAGCGCAGGGCGGAGAGTCTTATAAGATTGTCGTTCGTGACGACGCGGACGGCATAATTTTTGCCGATATCGTCAGCGATGCGCTCGATATACGCATCCGCCGTTTCGCCGTCCTTCGTGAAAGCGACACGGATATTGTGGTACTCCTCGCGTGAGCCGGGGTTGCCGGGGGTACGGAAGCCGTCGAACACCAGTACAAGCTCACGCTTCGTGAACCCGCAGTAATTTGACAGCATATCCATCAGCCGTCCCCGCGCAAGGTCCAGCCGTTCCCTCGCCAGCGCCGCGAGCTCCGGCGAGGCAAAGATTAGATTATAGCCGTCTACTATTATATACTGCTTCTTTACCGGAGCCATAGGCCGCGCAGGAACGGCAGCGGCTGACGGCGCACGGTACTCTGGGCGCTTTATCGGCCCGAACTCGCGCTCCATTATCGCCTCGAGCTCCCGCTCATCGATATTCAGACTGCGGTACGGTCTGACCGCCGCCGGGGTCTCCGGTTTTTTGAGGCAGCTTTCGAGGTGCATATACTCTGCCACCTCGTTCCATCGGACATTGAAGCCGCCGCCGTGGGCACAGAACACGGAGTCTGCCGTGTTCTCCACGTCGCTCTCCGCATCATATCCCATCTCCACAATTACATCGTTTTCATTGTGGCACGGTCTGTATCCCTCCACACGGCACGAAAATTTGCCGCGTCCGCCGGAATATGCCGCCACTTCGCTTGCATATCCGTTCATCTCCGATACAGGTGCGCTGCCCTCTATGCGCAGCATCTCCCCTGCATCCTCCGGCCCCGTAAAGCTGCCGGACATCTGCCGCACATCGCTTATCGCCCGGCCTATAAGCTCCGGAGGTAGCTCTATCGCAAATGTATACCATGGCTCCAGCAGTACGGATCTCGCCTGCATGAATCCCTGCCGTATCGCCCGGTAGGTCGCCTGACGGAAGTCTCCGCCTTCGGTATGCTTCAGATGTGCACGGCCGGAAGCGAGAGTTATTTTCACATCGGTCAGCGGTGAGCCGGTCAGCACGCCCAGATGCTGCTTCTCCAGCACATGACCGAGAATGAGCCGCTGCCAGTTGCGGTCAAGCACATCTTCGGGGCATATGCTGTCCACAACGATGCCGCTTCCCGCTGGCATTGGCTCCATCAGCAGATGTACCTCGGCATAGTGGCGCAGCGGCTCGAAATGGCCGACGCCCTCCACAGTATCGGCTATCGTCTCCTTATACATTATGTGTCCGGCGTCAAGCGTGATGTCAACGTCAAAACGCTCGCGCACCAGAGCACGGAATATCTCCGCCTGTACCTGCCCCATAAGCTCCACGCGTATAACACGGCCGCGCTCATCCCATCGGATATGAAGCTGCGGATCCTCCTCCTGAAGCTGCATCAGCTTAGGCAGCAGGGGCCGCGGATCCTCGGTCGGCGGCAGTATCAGGCTGTAGCTCAATACAGGCTCCAGCACCGGCTCTGCGGCCGAAGCTTCCGCGCCGAGGCCGAGAC
>CAKTNU010000097.1 GCA_934589325.1 uncultured Oscillospiraceae bacterium
CAGCAGCACCGTCCGCACGGCACGCTGCTCCTGATAGCAGTCGAGGAATATCGCCATGTTGCGCCCCTCACCGTCGGCTGCGACGAAGAAGCGGTAGCTGCCGTAATAGCCATAGCCCTCGCCATGACTCATGGCGGCGGCAATATACTCTCCTGCGTCGTCCTCGGTCACGGAGGCAATGCTCTCAAGATTGGCACGGACAAGCTCGCCGGCATCTGTATAGCGCAGGACAAAGAATCGCGTTGAGAACGGCGTTTCCGGCGTGAAGCGCCCCCGGATGTCCTGCGTGTCCCCGGATGGGTCGTCCTCGGGTTTTGCCCCGGGCAGTTTTGCGCCGGTACCGTTCCCGTCCGGGCCGCGGACGGGAACGGGTATCGTACCTTCGTTCTCATAAATCAGGTCAAGGGTACCGCGCAGGTCGCTGTCGGTCGATATATAGTTTGCGGTGTTCAGGATCACCGTCAGCAGCAGCATCACCGCCGTCACAGACAGCATTGTGATGCGGATGAAGCGGTTACGGAGGCTTTTTATCATGCTTCCTCCTCCAGCACATAGCCTAGGCCGCGATTGGCACGCAGCGAGACACCGGAGCCGATGGCTTTGAGCTTTTTGCGCAGGTTCGATACATTGACCCAGACAACGTTTATTTCCGCCTCGTTATCCCAGCCCCAGACCCGCTCCATGATACGGTCAGCCGAGAATACCTGCCGAGGTGAGCGCATGAACAGCTCCATTACCTGAAATTCGCGGCCGCTGAGACGGACGGAGCTGTCCCCGCAGCTCAGCTCTCCGGAGCCCGGATCGAGCCGGATATCGCCGAAGGCCAGCACGGTCGGGCGATAGGACTCGCTCCGGCGGAGCATGGCGCGTACGCGGCTCAAAAGCTCGTCCGGGTCAAACGGCTTCGGCAGATAGTCATCCGCGCCGGCATTAAAGCCGGTGATGCGGTCGCTCTTCTGCCCGCGGGCAGTCAGCATCATAATGGGCGTACCGACGCCCTCGCTCCGCAGGCGTTCGAGCACCTGTATGCCGTCCATCTTTGGCATCATGACGTCCAGTATCACGGCGTCATACCCGCCGGCAGATGCATATTCATATGCGTCAAAGCCGTTATGGACGGCGTCAACGGAAAAGTGATTCTTTTCGAAAAATACCGTAAGCGCTTCGGCGAGATCAAGCTCATCCTCGGCGATAAGCAGCTTCATTAGCTGTCACCTCTGCCATATTATATATAAATTATAAATACGCGCCGCGAAAAAATCAATAGTCCGCTTAAAGCACGTCTTTTACCGTCTCACGGCCGCATACGATATTGAGATTCCCGTTGCGGCAGCGGAGCGCATCCAAAAATTCCTTAGGCACGATGTCCTTCGGAACGGTGATGCGGTATTCAAGCTCATAAAGAGTACCCATGTTGGTGGTCTTCACCTTCACAAGGCTGTGTGAAGCGGTGTACTGCGCAAAAATATCGTCAAAAAGCCCGTCATAGTCGAGATTTTCGGGTATTGTTATCTTGAGCACCTGCTCTGCGGCCGATCCGCCGCCGAAGTCCATCGCCGTCAGCAGGATCAAGGCGGCGGAGATTATCACAAACGAGAGCACTGCCAGGCCAACGTAACCCATACCCGTGGCAAGGCCGACGGCCATCGCGAGGAAGAGTATCCCGATCTCCCGCGCCGTGCCCGGAACGGAGCGGAAGCGCACGAGGCTGAACGCGCCCGCGACCGCAACGCCCGCTCCGACATTGCCGTTGACAAGCATTATCACAAGCTGCACGACCGCCGGGAGTATAGCGAGAGTCACGGCGAAGCTCTTGGTGGTGCGCGAGCGGAACATCCCCACCCACGCAATGCCGACGCCGAGCAGCAGCGACGCAGCGGTACATATCAGGAACGACGGCAGTGTGAGCTGCCCGGAAATTATGGATTCAAGCACAGTTAAGCTCCTTCTTTCTTATATCATTATTTGAAATACCAAAAATCAGGTGCTTCTGGTAGCACGCACCGTATTTTGAATACGAGCACGGAAACACCCCGGCCTCCGACAGCAGCCTGCTCATCCATAGCGGGCAGACGCCGGGGATCTTTATCTCCATCAGTATCCGCTCCGGTGAAAGCAGCGGTGCTCCGTGATCCCCGGCCCGCAGGTCGAGCGCATCACAGCGCCAGCGGAGATTCGTGTCGAATGTCACGCGCAGTTCCGGATCGTCCTTCCCCGCAAGCGCCTGCCGGTCATAGCCGATGAACACCTTCGGTCCGGCCGCATAAAAGGACTGGAACCATTCTATCTCCCGGCCTATCTGCCCGAACTCGTCGCCGGGTATTGCAGCCGTCAGGAGTCCTTCGGCCTTATCGAGCTCCGTGGTTATGCGGCGCTTATAAACGACGCCGTCATACTTCTTTTTCAGCTCCACGAACACCTTATCTCCCGGCGCAGGGACTCCGTAGCTGCGGATGCGGAGCTTTTCCTTATAAACGGGCTTTTCGATGGATGCACGTATCAGCCGCCAGTCGGCCGTGTCATAATAAATGCTGCAGATAGTATATTTATCGTAGCGGTCAGCCTCCATATAGGGCTTCATCCCGTCCGTCAGGAAGCGCTGCTGCTCGGGTGTAACAAAATATTTCTTTTCACAGCGCTTAAAGCAGGTCTGTATCCGTTCTGCCATGGGCGATACCTCCTTTGTGCCGCTATAATAGGACGCCGACTTAAAATGAAGCTAAAGAAAATTTTCCGTTTTCCTTTAGCTTCGTTTTAAGTCGGACAGTTATGATAAGCGCGTCCGATGGGAAAGCGGACTGCCGCTCCACCGTAAGGGCGCAGGTCCAGCGCCTGATCTCAGCTTGACTTTAAGGAGGTCTGCAAAATGGCTAAAATCTTCAAGAATAAATGCTTACTGACCCTGATACCGCTCGCGCTCATTGCGCTGCTGGCTGCGGCACTCCTGCTGCCGGCTTCGGCGCAGGCTGACACGAAATATTCTGCCGACGCGTCAGCCTCCGCGCTCTCCTCAAGCGGCACGACCGGAACGCAGGGCAGCAGCTCCGTCAACTACGACGCAGACGATGCAGCATACTTTGAATTTTCTGACGGCGGCATATCCGTCGATCAGAGCGATTCGAGCAGTTATAAGATCGACGGCACGGAGCTTACAATAAAAAGCTCCGGGACCTACATTGTCTCCGGCAGCTGCTCTGACGGTTCAATAAAGATCAAAAGCGGCTCGACCGGCGTCACTCTGGTTTTGGACGGTCTTAGCCTCAGCAGCGGCAGCACTGCGGCAATAACCTGCGGCAAATCCAGCGGCGTTACCATAGTAGCCGCCGAGAGCACCACAAACACCCTGAGTGACGGCGCACAGAACAATTCCGACGAATATCCCGAAAATCAGGATGCGGAGGATGCCGTTATCAAATGTAAGGACGGCACACAGACAGTCATCTGCGGCTCCGGCACACTGAACATCAACGCTAACGGCAAAAACGGCATCAGATCCGGCTCGACTACCGATGAGGACGGCGAAGCCTCGCTGACTCTGCGTGAGCTTACGCTGAACATCAGCGCAGATGTGAACGACGCGATAAACGCCGGGCAGCTTCTGAATATAGAAAGCGGAACGCTCAATATATCGGCAGCCGACGACGCGCTGCACTGCGACTATGTTCTGAACGTCGGCAGTATCGACGCCGGTTCCGACGGGCCTGTTATAAATATCAGCGCCTGCTACGAAGGACTCGAGGCAGCGGAGCTGAACATATACTCCGGCAATATCAGCATAGTCTCCTCGGACGACTGCCTGAACGCCGCTAACGCCCAGCTGCAGGGCTACACATTTTCCATGAACATCTACGACGGCAGCATAACCGCATACTCCTCGTCCGGCGACGGCTTTGACTCCAACGGCAGCATGAGCATTTCCGGCGGCACTGTATCTGTCTGGACCGCAAACAGCGCGGACAATCAGCCTCTTGACGCCGACGGCGAAATAAGCATTACCGGCGGCACCGTGCTTGCTGCCGGCGGCAGCAGCGGCATGGGTATGAATATGAACGCCGAGCAGCCCTGTCTCAGCTTCGGCTCCTCCGCCGGTATGGGAGGCGGTATGGGCTTCGGCGGTCAGTTTGGCGGAGCGAACGCCCCCAGCGGTCAGCCGGACGAAGCAGGCGTTTCCGGCGGCCGGCAGGACGCGGCAAACACCGCCGTCGGCTGGTCGGGAACCATGGGCGGAATGTACGGCTCCGTATTGCTGAGCGAGGGCGACGAATTCAGCATCCGCGACGGTGACGGAAACATTATCTACAGCGGTGAGGCCGTGTGCGGTGCAAGCTATCTGTTCTTCTCCTCGGATGAGCTCGGCTCCGACAGCAGCTGTAGTCTTTACTCCGGCAGCACCGAGGCCGCATCCGCCGACGCACAGACCGGCACCGTCTCCGGCGGCATGAGTGCAATGGGCGGCCAGCCGTGGTCGATGGGCGGCACAGGCGGTATGGCCGCGCCTCCGGACGGTATGCCCGGAGGCATGGACGGTACAGGCGGTCAGCCCGGCGTCCCCGGTCAAAGGCCGTGAGTTTGGGTTTCTAAATCATAGAAAAAGGCACCGGATATAAGATCCGGTGCCTTTTTATGATCATTTGCGATTATTCGTAAAGTGCCTTGAGCTTCATCAGATGCTCGTAACGGGACTTTGCGTTGTCCTCGGATTCCTTGAAGAGTCTGTCGGCTCTGTCGGGGAACTCGCGGGTCAGACGGCTGTAGCGCGCCTCGTTCATCAGGAACTCCTGATAGCCGCCGGCCGGCTCCTTGCTGTCGAGCGAGAAGGGCTTCTCGGCGTCGGGATTGTAGCGGAAGAGGTTCCAGTAGCCGCACTTGACTGCCTTCTCCATCTCCTTCTGGCAATTCTCCATGCCGCCCTTGATGCTGTGCATCTCGCAGGGAGAGTATGCGATGATGATGGACGGGCCCTTGTGTGCCTCTGCCTCGGCAATGGCCTTCAGAGTCTGAACCTTGTTTGCACCCATGGCTATCTGGGCAACATAGACATAACCGTAGGTCATGGCTATCTCCGCGAGGGACTTGGACTTGATCTCCTTACCGGCTGCCGCAAACTGTGCGACCTGACCGATATTGGAGGCCTTGGATGCCTGTCCGCCGGTGTTGGAGTATACCTCGGTGTTGAACACGAAGATGTTGACATCCTCGCCGGAAGCAAGAACATGGTCAACGCCGCCGAAGCCGATATCGTAGGCCCAGCCGTCGCCGCCGAAGATCCAGCAGGACTTCTTGTTCAGGTAGGACTTCTTCTCGATGATCTCGCCGGCGAGGGTGCATGCCTCGCAGTTGCACCACTTGGAGCCTGCGGCCTTTGCAGCCTTCGCGCCCTCGAGCATTTCTGCATACTCGGGCTTGGAAGCAAAGAACTCGATGGTCTCGTCGATGGTGTTGGTGTTCTCCTCAAGAGCCTTGACGAGTTCCTTAGCGGGCTTCTGGTTGGCGTTGCCGTCGTCATATGTCTCAAGCCATGCCTGAGCCGCGGTCTTGATAGGCTCGGCGCAGTAAGGAACGGCGATGAGAGCCTCGACCTTGGCCTTCAGGTCGTCACGGATCTTCTTCTGGCCGAGGTACATACCGAGGCCATGCTCGGCGTTATCCTCGAACAGGGAGTTTGCCCATGCGGGGCCGTGGCCTTCCTTGTTGACGGTGTAAGGAGAGGTGGCCGCAGGACCGCCCCAGATGGAGGAGCAGCCGGTAGCGTTGGATATCATCATGTGATCGCCGAAGAGCTGAGTTACGAGACGGGCATAGCTGGTCTCGGCGCAGCCTGCGCAGGAGCCGGAGAACTCGAGGTACGGCTGTGCAAACTGGCTGAACTTGACGTTGTCGGCCGCGAACATGTCGGGCTTGTCGGAGACCTTCTCGACCATGTAGTCAAAGACCTCCTGCTGCTCGGTCTGGCTCTCCATCGGGACCATCTCGATAGCGTGAACGGCGCACTGGCTGATGCAGACGCCGCAGCCCATGCAGTCAAGCGGGGAGACGGCCATGGTGAACTTGTACTCGCCCTTTCCCTTGCCGACCTTGATATCGGCGAGCTTGGTCTGGGCGGGAGCGGCGGCAGCCTCGGCCTCGGTCAGCGCAAAGGGACGGATGGTGGCATGCGGGCAGACGAATGCACACTGGTTGCACTGTACGCACTTCTCGGCATCCCACTTCGGGACGGAGACGGCGATGCCGCGCTTCTCGTATGCGGAGGCGCCCAGCTCGAAGGTGCCGTCGGCATGGTCGACAAAGGTGGAAACAGGCAGAGAGTCGCCGTCCATCTTGTCGATGGGGTCGAGAATGGAGCGGACCATCTTGACGGTCTTGGGTCTGCCGGTCTCTTCAACGGCCTCGGTGTGATCCTCGGCGGTCTTCCAGGACTCGGGAACCTCGACCTTGACGTAAGCGGTAGCGCCAGCGTCGATGGCGGCATAGTTCATGTCGACGATGTCCTGACCCTTCTTCAGGTAGGAGTGCAGGGCGGCGTCCTTCATGTACTGGATGGCCTCAGCCTCAGGCATGACCTTTGCCAGAGAGAAGAATGCGGACTGGAGAATGGTGTTGGTGCGCTTGCCCATGCCGATCTTCTTGGCGAGGTCGATGGCGTTTATCATGTAAAGCTGGATGTTGTTGTTTGCGATGTAGCGCTTGGAGGCAGCGTCGAGGTGATGCTCAAGCTCCTCGAAGTCCCACTGACAGTTGACGAGGAAAACTCCGCCGGGCTTAACGTCACGGACGATGGGGAAGTGCTTGGTTATATAGGAAGGCACATGACACGCGACGAAGTCGGCCTTGTTGATGTAGTACGGGCTCTTGATGAGCTTGTCGCCGAAGCGCAGGTGGCTGATGGTGACGCCGCCGGTCTTCTTGGAGTCGTACTGGAAGTA
>CAKTNU010000098.1 GCA_934589325.1 uncultured Oscillospiraceae bacterium
CACAAGGGCTTTTACCCGTTTATCAATACATGCCGCCCATATCGGGGGAGGCGGGCATGGGAGGATTCTTCTCGGGGATGTCGGCGACGAGGCTCTCAGTGGTCAGAACCATGGAAGCGACGGAAGCGGCGTTCTCGAGTGCGCTGCGGCAGACCTTGGTCGGGTCGACAATGCCGAGCTCTATCATATCGCCGTACTTGTCGTTTGCGGCATCAAAGCCGTAGTTTGCGGCGGTGCTGTTGTAGACATTATTGAGGATGACTGCGCCTTCCAGACCGGCGTTTGCGGCGATCTGCATGATAGGAGCCTTCAGAGCCTTTGCGACTATTGCCGCACCGGTCTTCTCGTCGCCCTCGAGGGTGCTGACCAGCTTATCGGCAGCCTTGGACGCCACGACATATGCCGTGCCGCCGCCGGCAACAATGCCCTCTGCGACTGCTGCACGGGTGGCATTCAGCGCGTCCTCGATGCGGAGCTTCTTCTCCTTCATCTCGGTCTCGGTAGCTGCGCCTACCTTGATGACTGCGACACCGCCGGACAGCTTTGCCAGACGCTCCTGCAGCTTCTCCTTGTCATACTCGGAGGTAGTGGTCTCTATCTGATGTCTGATCTGTGCGGTACGAGCCTTGATATCCTCGGATGCACCGGCGCCGTCGACGATGGTGGTGTTCTCCTTGGTGACCTTGACCTGATGTGCCTGACCCAGAACGCTGAGGTCTGCATCCTTCAGCTCCATGCCGAGGTCTGCGGATACGACGGTGCCGCCGGTCAGGATAGCAATATCCTGGAGCATTTCCTTACGTCTGTCGCCGAAGCCGGGAGCCTTGACGCACACGCAGGTGAAGGTGCCGCGCAGCTTGTTGAGAACGATGGTGGCCAGAGCCTCGCCCTCGACATCCTCTGCGATTATCAGCAGCTTGCGGCCTGCCTTGACGATCTGCTCGAGCAGCGGGAGTATCTCCTGAATGTTGGATATCTTCTTATCGGTGATGAGGATGAGAGCATCGTCGATGACGGCTTCCATCTTATCCATATCGGTTGCCATGTAGGGGCTGAGGTAGCCGCGGTCGAACTGCATACCCTCGACGACATCGCTGTGGGTCTCTGCGGTCTTGGATTCCTCGATGGTGATGACGCCGTTCTGACTGACCTTCTCCATCGCATCCGCGATCAGAGTGCCGATGACCTCGTCGCCGGAGGAGATGGTGCCGACACGGGCAATGTCATTGGAGCCGGAGACGGGCTGAGAAATGCCCTTGACGGCCTCAACTGCGGCTGTGGTAGCCTTCTGGATGCCCTTGCGCATGACCATGGGGTTGGCGCCCGCGGCGAGGTTCTTCAGACCCTCGTTTATCATCGCCTGTGCAAGCACGGTAGCGCTGGTGGTGCCGTCGCCGGCTACGTCGTTGGTCTTGGTGGAGACTTCCTTGATGAGCTGTGCGCCCATATTCTCAAACGGATCCTCCAGCTCGATCTCCTTTGCGATGGTCACGCCGTCATTGGTTATCAGCGGAGCGCCGAACTTCTTGTCAAGTACAACATTGCGGCCTTTAGGACCGAGGGTTATCTTGACGGTATCTGCAAGCTGGTTTACGCCATGCTCTATAGCCTTGCGTGCTTCTTCACCGTAAATTATCTGTTTAGCCATGATTTATAACCTCCATTATGTTCGGGAATTGGAATGTTTAAGCGGGAAAATCACTCGATGATGGCCAGAATGTCGCCTTGACGGACGATGGTGTATTCCTCGTCGTCGAGCTTGACCTTGCTGCCGCTGTACTTGCCGACCAGTACGTTCTGGCCGGGGGTGACGATCATCTCTACCTCGTTGCCATCGACCATTCCGCCGGGGCCGACCTCGACTACTTCATAGACCTCGGGCTTCTCCTGTGCGGACGCAGTGAGGAAGATACCGGAGGAGGTGCGCTCCTCTGCGGCGTTCTGCCGGAGGACGACTCTGTCTGCCAAGGGTTTGAGCTTCATGATATATACCTCCAAATATTTTAATACAAAATCCAACATCGTTAGCACTCTAAACATCTGAGTGCTAACGATGTATATAATAGCATAAAATTTTTATTTTGCAAGCCCCCTGACGCAAAATTTGCGGGGGAATTTATAAATTTTTTGTTACGAGTTTTGCGCGCCGGCTTTGCCGGACTATACCAGACGCCGATATCCGTGCCGCGGCGAGGGATACAGCCCATAGACAAAGCCCGCCCCGCCATAGCGATAATATGGCGGGGCGGGCGGTTTCTATTGCACAAAAGCTTATCCTACGGCATTTTCGGCCTTCAGACTTTTATCGAAGAAGTGCATCCCGGCGGGAACGATCAGCCGGGCGGCCTTGGGAACTATGCGCAGCTCGGCCTTCTTTGTGAAGATCGCCTCGCCGTCGATGTTGACGACATTGTCCTCGTCAAATTCTATAGTGACGTTGTCGGTGCGCAGATGAGTGACGAAATGCGTCAGCTCGTCCGCACGACCCTTGGCGTATTTGCCGATAAGCGTTGCGAACTGGAGCAGATTGACCTGCTTGACGACGAAAACGTCCATTATGCCGTCGTCGGGCATAGCGGTCAGGCTGGGGTTGAAGCCGCCGCCGTAAAAGCGGCCGTTGCAGGCGCAGACCAGCGAATGCTTCGCGTCCGCGATGAAGTCGCCGCTGGTAATGCGCATATGCCGCGATATGCCGCGGAACATCTCCACGACCGCAGACACAACGTAACCGGCCGCGCCGCCGATAAGAGGAAGCTTGCTGTAATTATGTACGCTTGTACCGATGCGGGCATCAATGCCGACAGAACAGATATTGGCGCTGTAGCGGCCGTTGCAGTGGATGAGATCTATAGGATGCTCAAAGCCGCCGAGCAGCGCGTCAAGGTCGCGGTACAGCTCCTTCTCGCTGCCGAACATACGGCAGAAGTCGTTGCCGGTGCCGATGGGGAAGGGGGCGACGGCTACATTTTCATGCCCGGCCGCGCCGCTGATACATTCATTGAAGGTGCCGTCTCCGCCGCAGGCATAGGCGCGGATGTGCTCGCCGCTCTCAGCCTCGGCCTTTATCTTCTCGGTAGCGTCCAGCGGGGCGCGGGTTACGTATATCTCGTACTCGTCCTCGTGCTGTGCGAATGCTTTCTCGACCTTTGCGCGGACCTCCGGCGTCTTGTCCCGGCCTCCGGCAGTGGGATTGACGATAAACAGATGCTTCATTTCCTGACCCTCGTCCTTTTCTCTCTATTTAAAATACATGAACAGATCGCATTTTATCATGCCGTTGTAGAGCTTGCGCTTTTTGTCGGCCTGCTTTCCGAAGCAGCGCTCAAATTCCGTGTGCGAGGACAGCAGATACAGCTGCCAGTTCCGGCTCGCGAGCCACGCACGGCCAAAGCAGCGGTACAGCTCCTCTGCCTGCTGCTTTTCCATGATGCGCTCACCGTATGGGGGATTCGTGACGATAACGCCGCGCTCGGTACTGCGGTCAAACCTTGTCGCATCCGCGACCTCGAAGCGCACAACATCGTCAACACCGGCGCGCCGCGCATTCTCCCGCGCTATTTCTATCGCCTTAGGGTCAATGTCGGAGCCTACTATATTATAATCGCCGTGAAACTCATGGCTTCGTGCCTCGTCGCGTGCCTGAGACCAGACGGAGCGGTCAAAAATACTCCAGCTCATTGCCGTGAAATCGCGGTTCAGCCCGGGAGCGCGGTTCTTCGCGATGAGCGCGGCTTCAATGGGAATCGTGCCGCTGCCGCAGAACGGGTCACAGAAATCATCCCGGCCGCGATAGCGCGAAAGCTTGACCATTGCCGCCGCCATCGTCTCCTTGAGCGGAGCGGCATTGTGCGCCGGACGGTAGCCGCGCTTGTGCAGACCGTCGCCCGAGGTGTCGATGCAGAGGGAGACGACATCCTTCATTATGGAGAACTGCACCTGATACAGAGCGCCCGTCTCCGCAAACCATTCGATGCCGTACACGCGCTTGAGCCGCTCGACTATGGCCTTCTTGATTATCTTCTGGCAGTCGGACACGGAGAACAGCTTGGAGTTGAGGCTGTAGCCCTTGACCGGGAACGAGCCGTCACGCGGGATGATAGTCTCCCACGGTAGAGCCTTGGTGCGCTCAAACAGCTCGTCAAAGCTGAGCGCCGTGAAGCTGCCGACCTCGAGCAGAACACGCTCGCCTATGCGCAGATTTATATTGGCGCGGGCAAGCTCGGCCCCGCCGCCGGTGAAGTAGACCCTGCCGTTTTCGGCGCGGACGCCGGGAATATCCAAGCGGCGCAGCTCGTCGCTTATCGGCCCCTCAAGGCCGAGCAGACAGGGAACACAAAAATTGCAGCTAGTCTCCATAACCTGAATGTTTAATCCTCTTTTCCAAAACTTATCTAATAGTACTACAAATCTTTGAAGTTGTAAACTCCGGTGTTAGTTTTAATATAAAATTTTTTGTTAACAAAAAGATCAAATCAGGCGAACGCGGTTTTTGCATTGATTTGGGTGCAAAATAGATAAAGTCTTGTGCAAAATGTCAGCGGTCGTGGAATTAGTCAAGCTTTGACTAAATTTTGGCGAAATTACCTATTGAAATTTATGCAATTTAGCGTTATATTAAGCTCAGTTAACATTTTGTCCATATTTTTTAGCGGGCTTATTACGTCCGCTTTGCGGAGGATTAACATGACGGAGCTGCGCAAAGCCTTTCTCGACACGCTTCGCGATTCCTACAGCGCGTATTACGACATTTATGACGGCGACGCAGACTCGGGTCTGCCGCTGGTGTTCCGCGCATCGTATTCCTCGCGCAGTGAAAAATACTGGCTCAGCAAAAATATCAAGATCTGGGCGAATGAGACGAACGAACATGCCTATCTGTTCATGGCGGACAGCTTTGACACCGAGACGGTGGACCGCTGCATAGACTATGTCCTTGCCGACGGGCTTCCCCGCGTGAAGCCGCATAAGGAGCATCAGTACACAAACCTTGCGGCAATATTTGTCTCCGGCAGCTTTGACAAGGCCACAGCAAAGGAGATAGCAAAGCGTTCGTTCAGCAAGAGCTATAAATTCTCTCTGCACGGCTATACGGAGCTGCTTACTGCCGCCGTTGAGCTTGACAGCGAGAGCACCCGCACCAATGCCGCCGGCCGTCCGCTGGAGGCGTACTTCAAGAAGTTATTCGCGGCAAATAAGAAGGGTGCCGCGAGTAAATAAAAAACATCTTTACAAGGAGTGAAAAGTGTGAGCGCAATTCTTATTCTCATCATCGCACTCGTCCTGCTGGCATGCGGCTACATATTCTACGGTAGCTTCCTGGCCAAGAAGTGGGGCGTGGATCCCAATCGTGAGACCCCGGCACACACCAGCTACGACGGAAAGGACTTTGTTCCTGCCAACCCCGCCGTCCTGATGGGACATCATTTCTCCTCCATCGCGGGCGCAGGCCCCATCAACGGACCTATCCAGGCCGCAGTTTTCGGTTGGATACCTGTTTTCCTGTGGATCGTCATCGGCGGTATCTTCTTCGGCGCAATGCATGACTTCGGCGCCCTGTTCGCCTCCATCCGTCACAACGGCGGCTCCATCGGCGAGGTCATCAAGGACAGTATGGGCGTCAAGGCTCAGAGACTGTTCACCATCTTTGCGCTGCTCGTTCTGATTCTCGTTATCGCTTCCTTCACCGCGGTCGTTGCGGGCACCTTCATGTCCGAGGCGGACAGTGTGTTCACCGTAGGCCGTGCAAACGTCAGCGGCAACGCATCCACCGCTACCACCTCTCTGCTGTTCATCGTCATTGCCTTTATCTTCGGCTTCTTCGTGTACCGCAAGAACTGTAAGATCGGCCCGGCGACCATCGTCGGCATAGTCGGCATCGTCGCTATCGTTATCGCCGGCCTGAACTTCGGTGTTAACGCGAGCCGTACCTTCTGGGTACTGTTCATCGCAGTTTACGTCATGGCGGCCTCTCTGCTTCCTGTCTGGATGCTGCTCCAGCCGCGTGACTACCTCAGCTCCTTCCTGCTCTACGGCATGATGATCATCGCCGTGATCGGTATACTGTTCTCCGGCGCAACGGTCGACCTGCCCGCTTTCACCGGTTGGGGCGGCATCAAGGGTGATTCCAGCCTGTTCCCGACTCTGTTCATCACCGTCGCCTGCGGTGCGGTCTCCGGCTTCCACTCCCTTATCGGTTCCGGTACGACCTCCAAGCAGCTCGACTCCGAGAAGGATGCAAAGGTCATCGGCTACGGCGCAATGATCGTTGAGTCCGCTCTGGCGATCATTGCCCTCATCTCCATCGGCGTTGTGTTCAAAGAGACCAACATCGGCGGCGGCGAGAAATTCCTGCTCAGCGCACCTCCCACCATCTTTGCAGGCGGCGTTGCGACCATGGTTGCAACCACCTTCGGCGGTGCTGCGGATTTTGCCAATCCCGTTTATGACACCACCTACACTCTGCTGACTCTGGCAGTTTCCGTCTTTGCCCTGACCTCTCTCGACTCCGGCACACGTCTGGCTCGCTACATGTTCGCAGAGCTGTTTGTCCCCGAAGGAAAGACCCGTGCTGAGCTGACCGGTGCACGCAAGTTCTTCTCCCATCCTCTGGTCTCCACCCTCATCATGGTCGTCATCGGCTGCGGCATGGGCTTCATGGGCCTGAACCAGATCTGGGGCGTGTTCGGCGCTGCGAACCAGCTCCTTGCCGGTATAGCAATGCTGGCAGTTGCTGCATGGCTGGGCAACATCGGCAAGAACAACAAGATGTTCTTCGTTCCGATGGTCTTCATGCTCTGCGCGACCATCACTTCCCTCATTATGACCATCATTGGCAAGATCAAGCTCATCGCCGCTGCAGGCGCTGCATGGGGCGACTGGTTCCAGCTCGTATGGTCCATCGGCCTCATCG
>CAKTNU010000099.1 GCA_934589325.1 uncultured Oscillospiraceae bacterium
TGAAATCATCTGCCATATTCTCGGTGTTTATTATCCCGTAGATACCCATAGTTGCAACCTCATTCATTTTGCACATGAGCTCTACGGGCGTTTTCATGCCCTTTTTTGCCCAGTCGATTATCATGTTTCCGATGGCCTGAGATACAAACTGTGTCAGGAATCTGAGTGTATCCGCGTCGTAGCTCTGGTGCGTCTCAGAAAGATATTTATCGATCAGCAGATCCCAGCTCTCCTGATTCTTTTGCAGCATATAGTCCTGAAGGCTGTTTTGCACCTCAAGCCGAACCGCCTGGCAGTAAAACTCCTTGTACGCGTACATCTTCTCAAGCGAGAATTTTGTGATACCCGACCAGCCGCCGAGAGAGTTGCTGCGTATATGCTCCTTCAGAGGAACGATTATATCCGTCTCAAAGGTCCAGTTGATAAGGTCGTAGATATCGATGAAGTGATAGTAAAAAGTACCTCGGCTGAAGCCGCACTTATCCGTCAGCGCGGACACCGTGACAGAGGAGAGCGCCTGAGACTTCGACATTTCCTTGAGCGTCCTCGACAGCTCTCTTTTGACAAGCTCGTTACGTTTCAATCTGCCACCTCCCCATACATATCCTACCATAAAAGCACTGAATTTGGTTTGAACAATCACATATTCGCTGTTCAAAATCTGCTCATACGATACATCATTGACAATTTCAAGTCAAGCTTTTTGCTGCTAACATATCCTCAAACACCGGGAAATGATATCCCCGGAGCACAAAAATAATAAGAATATGGAGGCAGAAACATGAACAACTATGAAAACAAGGTAGCAGTTATCACCGGCGGTACTTCCGGACTGGGCTACGCATTTGCGGAGCTTCTCGGCAAGGCTGGCGCAAAGATCGTTATCACCGGCCGCCGCGAGGAGCTGGGCTTCAAGGCTGAGTCCGCACTCAAGGAAATGGGCATCGACGTGATGTATGTGCAGCAGGATGTAACAGACGAGGCTGATTGGGATAATCTCCTCAAGACTGTTATCGGCACCTACGGCCGCATTGACTATGCTTTCAATAACGCCGGAGTCATGGCTCGCCCGAAGCCCGGCATGAAGCTCACCATGAAGGATTGGGACTGGGTCCTCGATACCAATATCCACGGCACGCTCTACGGCCTGCGCAAGTTTACCGGAGCCATGATGATGCAGCCGGACGGCGGCCATATCATCACCACCGCATCCACCGCGTCCATCGCGCCTTTCTCCATGTGGGGGCCGTACTCCGTGTCCAAGGCAGCGGTGCTCAGACTGGTCGAGACCTTCAAGGGCGAGATGCTGCTCGGCAAGGTGACAAAGATCCAGTACTGCGTATCCCTGCCCGGCGTGTTCGAGTCTGACGTTTCAAACGGCACCTGCTACCGCAGCGAGAAGTACAGAAACCCCGGCGAGCAGGACGTTGTTGCTCCGACCTCCAAGGCGCACACTCCCGACGGCGACAAGCTCGGCATGATCACTGCCGAAGAGACCGCGCAGATCATCATAGACCAGATGGAAGCCGGCAAGTTCTATATCTACACCCATGAGGATCTCAGTCTCAGCCTGCTGCCCGAGCAGTTCAAGTCCATGCAGAACGAGCAGGGGCTTACCGATCAGGCCATCTTCGACTTTGCCTTCTATGCAAAGAAGCTTCAGGCGCAGGGCGTCGACACCGGTGCGTCCCGTCTCCAGAACATGACTCAGAAAGCTTAAGCCGTTCGGGGGTAATTCTATGGATAGCAGATATACAAAATTGTTTGAAGAGGTTCAGCTTGGCAATGTCACGCTGAAGAACCGCTTCATCATGGCGCCGATGTCCACCTGCGATAACCTCGGCTTCCACATGACGGACACGATGATCCGCTTCATTGAGGAGCGCGCCAAGGGCGGCGTCGCCATGATAATGACGGAGTGCCAGGCTGTCGATAAGATCGACTCTATGACCTCCAACTACAAGACCGCCGGTACTCCGAATCAGGAAAAAGAGTGGACAAACTACAACCGCCGCGTCAAGAGCCATGGCGTCAGGACCTGCGTCCAACTCGGCGCGGGAGCGGGACAGAACTCCGTCGTTCCCCCGTTTGTCAAGGCGCTGTCTGCAAGCGAAATGCCGCTGTACTTTAAACCCAAGAAGCATACCATCGCCATGAGCAGAAAGCAGATACATGACCTCGTCGCCGCTTTCGGCAAGGCCGCAGCATCGGCGAAGCGCGCGGGCTTCGACGCGGTAGAGATACACGCTCACACCGGCTATATGCTCGATCAGTTCATCTCCGAGTGCTGGAACCACCGCACCGATGAATACGGCGGCTCGGTCGAAAACCGCGCACGCATCGTCTGCGAGATCATCGAGGAGATACGCTGCAATGTCGGCGAGGGCTTCCCGATAATCCTGCGTGTCTCCATGGATCACAAGATGCCGAACCAGCGCACCCCGGAGGAGAGTCAGGAGCTTATAAAGGTCATCGATAAGACCAGCGTCACAGCCTACGACGTCGACCTCGGCTGCTACGGCTCCGGTGCATGGGGCGTCACTCCCGACTACTACGGCGACGGCGCGTTCCTCCCGGCGGTACATACCATCCGCGCCGTGACGGATAAGCCCGTCATGTGCGCCGGTGCCCTCACCGCGGATATCGCCAAGAAAGCCGTTGAGGACGGGGATATTCAGTTTGCGATGGTCGGCCGCGCACTTATCGCCGATCCGCAGTTCATAAACAAGATCCGCGACGGAAAGCAGGAGGACATCCGCCCCTGCCTGCGCTGCAACAACTACTGCATCTGTCACTTCTTCCAGCTGCTGCCGCTCAGCTGCGCGGTGAACCCGCAGGCCGCGGCGGAGGATATGCTGGCCATCCCCAAGACGAGCAAGCCCCAGCGCGTCGTCGTTATCGGCGGCGGCCCCGGCGGCATGGAGGCCGCGATACTTGCCGCCCAGGCCGGTCATAAGGTCGAGCTTTATGACATGGCGGATAAGCTCGGCGGGCAGATCAACATCGCCTCCACTCCTCCGTTCAAGGCACAGATGGCAAAGCTTCTTGCCTATCTCAAGCGCGAGGTCGAAAAGGCCGGCGTCGAGGTGCATCTGAACACCGAGGTCACGCCCGATTCCGAGTGCCTCAAGGGCGCAGATCAGATCGTCATCGCTTTGGGTGCCGCGCCCATCTTCCCGAAGATCCCCGGCATAGACCGTAACAATGTCATTGAGGTAACCGAAGCACACACCTTCCGTAAGGATGACGTCAAGGGCGACAACATAGTCGTGCTCGGCGGCGGCTTCTCCGGCTGCGAGTTTGCGCTTGAGCTTGCGCAGGAGGGTAAGCACTCCTCCGTCGTTGAAATGACTGGCAAGCTTGCCGCAAAGAGCAATCAGGAAAACGGCACCGCGCTGCGCATGCTGCTCAACCAGTACGGTGTGAAGCAATACCTCAACAGCAAGGTAGTGGAGTTCACCGAGGCGGGCGTTGTTATCGAGCGCGAGGGCGGACGTCGTGAGACGCTGCCTGCCGACACGGCGATAGTGGCTCTCGGCACACGCGGACGCAAGAGTGCCGCGGATGCGATAAAGGAGAAGTACCCCAAGGCGTGGATCGTCGGCGACTGCACGGGCGAGGTCGGTCTTGTCGGCGACGCGATGCACGACGCCTATGAAGCCGTGTGGCAGTTCGAGGGCGATATAAAGAAGAAACAGGCATGGCTCAAAAAGCGCGAGAAGGACGCAAAGTTCCGCACAATGCTCTCCTCGCACATCATGCCTCACAAATAAAAGACGAAAGGAAATCAAACATGAACAGCATATTTCAAGACAAGATAGCCGTTGTGACCGGCGGCGCAAACGGCATTGGCCTCGGCCTTGCGAAAGAGCTCTGCAATCGCGGCGCGTCCGTTGTTGTGGCGGATATTCTTCCGGACGATATGAATAAGGCAGTCGAAATGCTGCGCGCAAACGGCGGCAAGGCGATCGGCTATGAGATCGATGTCTCCGACGAGAAGCAGTGGCCGGGTCTGCTCGAAGCCACGCTCAAAGAGTATGGCAGGGTTGACTACCTGTTCAACAATGCCGGTATCATGTACACCAAGCCCTACGAATGCTTCGTGACTGCTGACTGGGAGATGTACTTCCGCGTCAACGTGATGGGACCTGTGTACGGCTGCAACACCTTCTGGCCTGCAATGCAGAAGCAGGGCGGCGGCCATATCAGCACAGTCATTTCTCAGGCGGCGCTCGGCCCCCTCGACGGCGCTCTTATCGGCGCGCCCTACGCTCCGCTCAAGTCCGCATGCCTGACCTTCGTTGAGCAGTTTGCCGTTATGATGCGTGACCGCAAGACCAACGTCACCTGCTCTGCGATCATGCCCAGCATAGTGAACACGGAGATCTCCGACCGCATGGCAAATCCGCTTGCCCGTCCCGCAGAGTTCAGGGACAACCCGAATATAGATAATACGCCCGCTCCCGTAAAGGCCGCCGCAGCCGCATTGGTCAAGCGCCTTGCCGATCCGCAGACAGACGAGGATAAGGCTCTGTCCTTCGCAATGGGCGTCGTCTCCATTGAGCAGGCAGTAGCCACCATTATGGAAGGTCTTGAAAAGGGCTTCTTCTATATCTATACGCATCCGGGTCGCAGCGCCGCTATCATCCGTCAGGAGATGGATCTGCGTCTAGCGGGCTACAAGCAGCCCCTCGCACAGTCCAATGCGACCATGGAATACACTAAGCTTTCCAAGAGCCCCATCTAAAATAATTCGATCTTCGGCCACGCTGACGGCACCGTCAGCGTGGCTGCACATATGTTATTAGTTATCCATATCACTAAATTATTCAACGACTCTACAGATAGTCTACTTGATGTAACACTACGCAAATATGGGTTTATAATACAGCAATTTTCATCAACTGCCGCATAATAAAAAGACAGTTGTGGGAATGTTCCATTAAGCATGAAAGCCCTCCTCTGTCAAGCAGGGAGGACTTTCATGTTGTTTCTTTTTAAACAGAAACTCGCTATGAGTTTCCGGCTATAAAATAAGCCAACAACCTGCTGCCAGTTCATACTGAAAAAGCTCGTTTCTTTGACGGGCATAACCCTGCAAATTTTCAGCATGAACTGACATGGGTTGTTTTTTGGAGCTATTTGTTCCTCGACTGGCGCTGCCATGCCGGGGAATTTTGTTTTTCATACCTGATTCGTGCACCTCCTTGTTCTGAATTTTAGTTTTCAAAATTCAGAACAAGGAGGATCTGCACAATGGCAGATAACTATTACATAGTCATTGATAGAGAAAAAGTTTTTGTATCAGAAGCGGTCTATAAAACATATCGGCAGATGAAACGTCAGGAGCGAACTCAGGCAGAGAAGGATGCTCGCAACGGGCTCATCAGTTATGAGATGTTCACCACCGAAACTATACAGGGAGAGGGTCTGCTATGCGATTCATTACAGCCAAGCGTTGAAGAGACTGCGCTCTCTGCCGTCATGTGCTGCAAGCTGTATATATGCCTTGATAAGTTATCTCCGGAAGAACGAGAGCTCATAAACAGGATTTATTTTCTGGGCTATTCGCTTCGGCAGCTATCAGTGGAAACGGGTATTCCTTACATGACGATACAGCACCGCAAAGTAAAAATTCTTGCGAAGTTGAAAAAACTTATGGAAAGTTGAAAAATATTCCGTACAACTGTCGTTTCATTCGCCTATAAGGGGTGAGGGAATTTTTTCTTGCCGGAGCAAAAATTTTTGACCGTGCAAAATTATAGAGGTGTGTTTTGATGTTTTTGTGAGCTAATAAGTGAAGGGAAAATTATAGTCGCAAAAGTTTACAAAGACGCAAAAGTTTACAAAGAAATTTTTTTCGATTTGATTGTAAAAAAGCCTGAAATTATCCCTTATTCTTATGAGGGGAAAAATCTCTTCGTATGCACGGAACCTTGAAAATTGAATACCCATCGCCAGAGATGATACTCACCGGGGAAGTAACGCAATGAAGCGACGTTGAGCGTGCCAAGGATGACGCAAAACGCTGTGTTGGTCAAGCAAGGCCGCAGGGCAGGAACGGCTATGGCGTATGGCAGAAAAAGCAGGAAGAAGGTGGTCGAAAGAAAAATGTATGCCGCCAAACTGCTGCAACAGTTCAGCGGCACGCTGCGTTTCGGAAAACGCAGATTCCATCTGCGAGCAAGTCTAACAGAGAGGCTTCCGAAACACAAGATATTTTTTGAATTTTTATAGGAGGTTGAATGTGAGAAAGAAGAAATTGCATCGAGAACCCATAAAAAATTATTTTCCTCTGCCGAATTGTATCTACCAGCTTGGATTGTCGGCTGGAGCGATTGCCGTCTACGGTTATCTGTTTTACATAGAGAACCGCGAAACTTATCAGTGTCACGCAAGCTATGCAACCATAGGCAATGCAGTCGGAATGAGCCGCAACACTGTGCGCAAGTATGTGCAGGAGCTTGAACGGCGGGGGCTCATACTTACAGAGCGCACAACGATCATCACGCAAGACGGTCGAATACAAAACGGAAGTCTGCTCTATACGATCCTGCCGATACAGTTAGTCATAGAGCAATTCTATCAGGAGCAGTTTAAGACGGCGGACATTGCGAGAGAACAGCAGCGCATTGAAAAACTTATGGCACAAGGTAGCTAAACGAGCAATCCCGCCTGTGTCCGCCCACGTGAGGCGCTGTGTGCGCTTTTACAGAGACGGGTGGGGCGTGTGGATACCCCGGCAGACAAACCCGCGGCGTTTGGGGGCGTTTTTGCGGCATTTTCGTCCGGGTGCGCCCGTTCGAAAATGGCACTATGATAAAGGGAGGTACACCCAAGGGCGCACCTCCC
>CAKTNU010000100.1 GCA_934589325.1 uncultured Oscillospiraceae bacterium
GTCTCGACCACGCGGATGAGCCGGTCGGAGCCGTCGTACAGATAGTTCTCGGACGAGAGCAGCGTCCCGCCGGTGACTGCCCCGTCTGCTATCGTGACGGAACGCGTTTCGTGTTCTACTGTTATCTGTTGTTCACGTTTTTCTTACCAAGGCAATTCTCTCAAAAAAGAGCCCAGCTTCAGTGACAAGGGTCATTACAAGTGAAAAAAGGCTGTTCATCTCCAATGTCAAACTCTGAGTCACTCCAAACACGAGCCACACAATTATGGGTAGTGCAAAAAGTAGGTCAATGAAATGTATGATCCGTTTCGGCTTTTCCGAGTTTCTCTGTAGCAAAGAAGATCCTGTGAAATCAACTGAGAGAACTATTGTCGTCAAGAATATACAGAAAACGAGATCAACTAATGTGGTATCGTGTAATGCTAGTCCCCAAATAGATACGAATATGATATCTTGTATAATCACATTCGTCAAAAAATGAAGAAATACAATTAATACTCTTCTTAACACCACTTTTTTCCCCCCTATGCTACCACGTCAAAGTTCTTAAGAGAATAAAATGATGAACTTGTAGAGGAAGAGAAAGCATAGTCTCTATACTTTGACAGCTTTTTAAATGCTGTCATCGGGAACACAGCACTTGATGCGTCATCCAATAGGCTGCTATATTTTGTGTCCGCCAGTGCCAATATGCGCAATGTAACTTGAGAGCAGTTATTGCTAAACAGATAGTACTTTCCAGGAGGGGTTTTAGCTGTTTCTATAACCGGCGAAAAATCGCCTGACAAATATATCGTTTCTTCATAGTCACCGCTAAACTGTTGGCTTTCGTTAATTGCTGTCAAGTCAATTGCTCCGTCATAAGGTACGCACCACGTAAGCGGTTCAACACCAAATGCACATAGCCATCTGGATATGCCTTTAGATGTTCCCCAATAGAAGTGATACCATCTGAATCCTCCAGCAAAGCTCCTATGTGACCCGGAAATGTTGAGTCGTAAAGGATTACTGCATCTGTGCCACCATGGTCAGTAAATATATTGGGGCTACTTCCACAGTATGCGAATATATTGGTACCTAAGATACCTTGCCCAGTGCTTACATACCCATCCGCATTTATGAACCTGCTGACTTCTGGATCATAGTACCGAGACTTGAGATAGTACATGTTAATTTCTACATCAAAATAATATCCTCTATACCGCATCGGGTTTACACCTGCCATGTCGCCCGACGAAGTGAGCAGCTTGCCCCATGCGTCGTAAGTGTAGGCGGCAGCTTCCGTGCCGGTTGCGGTTATGACCTTAAGAATGTCACCTTGGAAGTTTTTGACGTAGAAATATTCGGTGTCAGTGCCGTTAGAAGTTCTGGTGAAGCCTATCACATCGCCGGAAGAATCGTAGTGGAAATACAGCGCGTAGGCATCAGTAATATCCGCCGCCAGCTTGCTGCCCTGCCAGACATAGCTGTGAGTTACGCCGTTGACGGTCTTGCTTGTGCGCAGGCCGGATTCATTGTAGACAAAGCTAAGCGTATCGCTGCCCTTTGTCATACTTGCTAGCTGCCTGCCGCCCTGCCAGTTCATCGTCCAGCCGCGGTAGCTCAAGGGGTTGCCTATGCCGTCGTAAGTTATCTCCTCACCGTCATATGCTGTCAGCAGGTCGCCCCACTCAGCGTCGCCATAGGTATAGGAAGTAGTTGTTCCGCTGCTGCTGACTGTGCCGCTGCTGGAGCAGGTGTATTCCGTGCGGGTAAGGATATTGCCGCCGTTGTCGTAGGTATAGTTTTAGAGAGATTAAAAACTTAGTTTGAGTAGGAGTTCTGATACAGTATCCCAGGCTTCATATGAATTATATATTGGATTCTGAGGAATCCATTCGATCTCCGGTGCGTAATCCGGAAAATTGCCTATGTATTTCAGATTCCTGAAATCATCACAGTCAAGACACTTCCTGTCGCCTATCATGCGCCTGTACAATGGCTTTCTATCAGGCATTTTGACTATAATAAATGGGCACTTTTTCAGCTGCGCCATGTTTGTCGGAAGAGAAGTGTCAGGTGTGTATGAAACGTACACGACAGGGATTATATCACCGTTGAATTCCTGACCGTATATCATGCGGAACAGAAAATATTTGCCGCACATGTTCTTTTCACGCGCAAGCTCAGACTTGATCTCCATTGCATAGACGTCGCCCGGTTTCCAGTCGGTCACATACTTTTTATACCGTTTTACCTTGCGGCGTTTCGGCGGGTGGATGTGCAACTTCATACTCTCTTCAATCGACAGTGCATCGGTCTCCGAAAATGTCCGCAGCGCTCCGGCGTAATCTCGCAGTGCATCACTCCGCAGACATTTCATTGCACGGCGAAGCACATCTTCGTTCAGCTCGTCGTTTTGCGCCATTGCGCAGGCCAGTGCCAGCCAAAATATCTGCGAATCGTCATGGTCTTCCAGCGGCTCGCTGTACTCCTCCCTGAGACGTCGAATCGTAGCTGTCAGTCCCATTTCCTCACGAAAGGACGCGTAATCCGCCCGCACATCGCTGGCAAAGTCAAAGTTTTCAAGAAATTCTATAAGTTCGTCCATATGTAATATCTCTCCTATTGATGTACGAATTATTTTGTTAGCGCCATCAGAGACCGTTTTGCCGCTGATTTAATGTCTTTATCTGAGTTGGATGTTAAAGATAAAATAACACCTATCACTTCTGCTGATGGATAATACTTCAATCCGTTGATGGCCGTAAATGTTAGTTCTCGCTTAATGGATTCCACCGACGGAAAATACAGTTGCTCACTGTCATGAATTCCGACATCTTGTGCAGAAATGGAATCATTAGCAGCATAAGATAGCAATAAATCCTTCATTTCCGGCAACTTCCAAGAAGCAAGCATTCTCATTGTAAACGGCAAATAAAATGCGTCTCGCGGATTATGGGCAAGCTCCATAAGATTTTCCGCAAGTCTTTTTGGCTTTAAATTTTTGAATGCATTATCATATCTAACATAGATATGCGCCGGTGCTGGTTCTCCAGGTTTGGCGATATATTCGTCGGACAATCTGAAATGCATATATAATTGAAAAACCAGCTTATCACAGTCTTTTATTTTGCCCGACACCATTTGGGGAATCAAATATCCTTTAACACCTTCTGATGAAAATTCTGTGATGTATTTAGCTACAATACTTCCCGCGCCAGAAATATTAAATGCATCCAATTCCGCGAGATAGTGATAATTTGTACCTGCGTAATTATTAATCTCGTCTAACAATTTATGCAGTAATTCTCTGTCGGCTTTCGGGCAAATGTAGTCTAGACCCTTTTGTTCACGTTCAATACTATCAATTAACACATTACTATAGTTCGGCATCAATCGTTCCTCATTTTACCAAAGGGTATTTATATGCCATCCAGCATCAGCTACGGTTCTTGCTACACGGGTTGTCGGACGAACCCATAATTCTAGTGATCGACCTGTGGCGTTTGCATACGTGGCAAAGTCCCGCAACTGTTGCGTGTTAGAAATATATTTCACATTTTTTACTTCTGTAAGCGTCGTTTCTGTAAGCGCATCAGGAATACGAGTTCGACCATTGACTTGTATTGATTGTTTTGCAGATTGATCAATTCCAGCCATCCTCTCTCCTGCTTGCCCCATTGAATTAGGAGAGCCTGTAGTGGCAGAGCGGACTTTGACGTATTTGAATGCTGCGCCGCCTAGGGCCGACAGGCTGCCGAACATAAATCCGTTGCACGCCCCATCTATTGCGCCTTGTTTACCATTCTGTAAGTATCCTACACCAGCACTAACTGCAGTACTAAGGGCTACGCTACCGACAACCTTTGCAACACCTACAGCCACAGCTGCTGCACCACCTCCAGTAGCAACAGTAAGAGCTACTGCGCCAGCTAAAGCTACGGCACCAATAGCAACTTTTGCCCAGTTCGGTAGTGACAAGTTGCCATTCTCATCTGTTCTATTCACAGGATTGTTTAGGCAATAAGTAAATAGGTTATAGCTTATTAATTCATCCTCGGTACCGAGATATTCCACATTATCGATGTTAATCCATCGACCAACTTCCGGGTCATAGTATCTGCTCTGAAGATAGTACAGCCCAGTCTCGGTATCGTAGAAGTAGCCGCGGTAGCGAAGCGGGTTTACAGCTGCAAGGTCGCCGGTCGAAGTGAGCAGCATGCCCCAAGCGTCGTAAGTGTATGTGGCAGCTTCAGTACCGGTTGCGGTTATGACCTTGAGAATGTCACCCTGAAGGTTCTTGACGTAGAAGTATTCTGTGTCAGCGCCGTTCGCAGTTCGGGTGAAGCCTATGACCTCACCGGAGGAATCATAGTGGAAGTAAAGGGCGTACGCGTCGGTTATGTCCGCGGCAATCTTCGACCCCTGCCAGACATAGCTATGAGTTACACCGTTTACAGTCTTGCTTGTGCGCAGGCCGGATTCATTGTAGACAAAGCTAAGCGTATCGCTGCCCTTTGTCATACTTGCTAGCTGCCTGCCGCCCTGCCAGTTCATCGTCCAGCCGCGGTAGCTAAGCGGGTTTCCTATGCCGTCATAGCTTATGGCCTCACCGTTGTACGCAGTCAGCAGGTCGCCCCATTCAGCGTCGCCATAGGTATAGGAAGTGGTCGTTCCGCTGCCGCTGACTGTGCCGCTGCTGGAGCAGGCGTACTCCGTGCGGCTGAGGATATTCCCGCCGTTGTCGTAGGTATAGCGGATTATTACCTGCTCGTCGCCGGTGCCTATCGTCTCGGTTATGAGCTGGCCGAGATCGTCGTACTCATATGCTGCGGTCTGGTCGCCGGAGACGGAGAGTATGTTCCCGTTGGCATCGTAGGTGTAGGCGAAGCTCGCGGTCTTGCCGCCGTAGGAGTTGGTGACGGACTCGACCTGTGTAGTGGTATATGTGTCGTCAACGTCGCGGTAGGCGTAGCCGGTGCCGAGGACGGTGCGGCTGCCGTTCTTGACCGTCGTCCCGGAGCTGCGGCCATGACCGTCATAGCTTATCTGCTTGGTGACGTCGCCGTAGCCGAAGGAGGTCGGACGGCTGTCGTCGTCATAGGCGTATGTATAGCTGAAGCTCTTGCCGCCTATGCTCTCGGTCAGTGCGGTAACGTTGTCCTTCGCGTCGTATGTCCAGCTGAAGTCATGGAGAACGACGTTATTGCCGTCAGTCTCGACCACGCGGATGAGCCGGTCGGAGCCGTCGTACAGATAGTTCTCGGACGAGAGCAGTGTCCCGCCGGTGACTGCGCCGGCTGCTATCGTGACGGATTTCATCTCGATTCGGACGAGCTTTCCCTTGCCGTTATAGGTGTAGTAGAAGCCTATGCCCTCGCTGTCCGAGCAGTTCGTGAACCGGCCGGTGAGGGTGTCCATATTGTCGTAGAAGTACTTCCAGTAGTCCCCGTTGCCGTAGGTCTGAGAGGAAAGCGTCCACGTGCCGGAGTTGTATGCGTTGCTGACGAGGTTCCGGCTGCCTATATTCACTGCCGTCTGAAGGTCTGCCGCGCCGTAGACGAAGCTGTAGGTCGTGGTCTTGCCGATGGTGTTGGTATGCGAGAGGGAGGACAAAAGGTCGTCTGTGTAGCCGTTTGTGACCGCGGCGTCCCCGCAGGCGGTGGCCAGCAGCCTTCTCATGCTGTCGTAGCTGTATCCGGTGGCAACGCCCTTCGCGTCCGTGACGGAATTGACCAGCGAGCGGTCGGTGTCGTTCGCGTAGGTGACGGTGTTCCTGTCGCCCGCGGTGACGGAAGCCGTCATGTTGCCGTCCGAGGTGTAGGTCGTGTCGCTGCGGATGACCCGGTCTCCGTCCCCGCCGATGCTGGCTGAGGTGCTGTTGCCATAGGCGTCATAGCCGTAGCTCGTGTGCACTCCCGTGGCGCTGACCGTCTCTGTCAGGAGCCTGTTGCCGTCATAGCTGTAGCTGTACTGCCCGCCGCCCGGCATGGTGATGCTCGTGACGTCGTTATTGCTGTTGTAAGCGTAGCTGGTGACGCGCCCGTCGATGTCGGTGATCTTGGTGACGTTGCCGTTTGAATCGTATTCGTATTTTGCCTCAAACGGCTCCGCGAACACCTGCATGCCGGTGAAGTATGCGGTGTTGACGTTCAGCCCGTAGAGGCAGCGGAAGGTGACGCGGTCATAATCCGAGTCGGCGGAGGCGCTGCCGGAGATGAACTGCCAGTCCTCGCAGTCGTCGTTCGCGAGAACGTACTGCTGTGAAAGCAGCTTGCCGCTCTTGTAGAATTGCAGGACGATGCCGTTCTGCCGCTGCTCGCTGGAGTTCAGCGTGGGCGCGTTGCGCCTCGGAGCGGAGGCGGAGCATATCCACGAGCCGAAGCTGTAGACATCTCCAGCCTTGCCGTCCGGCCTGCTTATGTCCTGGTAATATGCTTTATACACCATGCTCGCGCCGTTGATGGCGAGAGCATTTATTTCGGCTGCCGAGGTTATGCCGGGCGCAGTGGATACGCCGTCGCCGTCGGCGGTGTTGGTCCCGGTCCAGCCGGTGATGCCGGAGCTCAGGTCGCCGTTGGAGATAAGGTTCTTGTGGCTGACGAGAGACAGCGTCTCGCCGTCCGCGGTGGTGACGCTGACGGCGTCATCCCATGCGTCGGTTATCTGGAGCCGCGAGCTAGCTATGAGCTGGTTTGCACGGCCGCTGCTGCTCTCGTCCTTGGCATAGCGCCCGTACAGCGCCTGACCCTCGTTGTTGTATACCGAGGTCGTGTTGCCGCTGTTGTTGAACTGGTATGCCATCCAGCGCCCGGTGTTGTCTGTGACCTTAGTATAATTCGTTGCGTACTCAAA
>CAKTNU010000101.1 GCA_934589325.1 uncultured Oscillospiraceae bacterium
GGGCCGATGACGGCGACCTTCATGCTGCAATTTGTCATGGGCGCAAGCATCGCCCTCGGCGGCAGCGTCCTGCGTGACGCGTTCGGCGTGGTCGCAATGGTCGCAATGCTTCCGCTGCTGTCGATTCAGGTGGTCGGCTTCATATTTGAGCGCCGCGCCAAGGTCGTCAAGGCCGCCGAGGTCTACGGTGACTACGATATTATTGAGCTGTGGGAGGATGCCGGAGCATGAACTATGTAATATCGATAATCAAACCCGAAGCGCTTGATACGCTGTCCGGGATATGCAGCCAGCTTGGCCTGCCGCTGACTGTCGCTCTGCACGGTCGAGGCACGGCAATCCCCAGCATGCTTGACCTGCTCGGCATGGGATCGAACGAAAAGCGAGTCGTCCTTACGGCGGCAAGCGAGGAAAAGACCGCACAGCTTATCGCCGCCCAGCGGCGGTACCTGCATCTCGGCGTACCGGGGCACGGCTTCGTCATCGCCGTACCTATAAAAAGTGTTGGAGGAGGAAAGGCCGTGGCATATCTGAACGGAGACGGCAAAAACGCCAAATATACCCCCGCAGTAAATTACGCCTATGAGCTCATCGTTGCAATATCCAACGAGGGCAGCACCGACCTTGTCATGAACGCAGCCCGCGCAGCCGGCGCACGCGGGGGCACGGTGCTCCACGGCAAGGGCACAGGCGCAAAGGACGCGCCGAAGTTTTACAACATCTCTATCGCCGACGAGAAGGAAGTGATCCTCATCGTTTCCTCAGCGGAGCAGAAGGCCGGGATAATGCGCGCCATACTGGAAAAGGCCGGCCCTGACAGCAAGGCCGGAACAATAGTTTTCTCTCTCCCCACAACGGAGGTCGCAGGCTTCGGCCTGCTCGATCAGGAAAACGTATAAAACGTATAAAATATGCCAAATCCCCTGAATTTCAAAGAAATTCAGGGGATTTTTACACAAATTATTCTGACAGCAGCATTCTGTCGTTGTCAAGCGCTTTTCCTGTTCCGGCCTTGAAGCGCGCCACAAGGTCGTCCACCGTCATACCATCGCGCTCGGCACCGCTGACGTCCATGACTATTCGTCCGTCGGACATCATCAGCGTGCGGTTTCCAAGCTCAAGCGCCTGCGTCATGTTATGCGTTACCATGAGGCAGGTTATATGACTTTCAGCCACTATGCGCTGTGTCAGCTCCAGCACTTTTTCGGCTGTGGCCGGATCCAGCGCCGCGGTGTGCTCATCAAGCAGCAGCAGCTGCGGCGGGACCATCGTCGCCATAAGCAGTGTGAGCGCCTGACGCTGCCCGCCTGACAGCAGTCCTACCGGCTGGCGCATACGATCCTCCAGCCCCATCTCCAGCAGTGAAAGCTGGGCGCGGAATTTTTCCTTATCCGCCTTGGAAATGCGGCTGAACGGGTTTCCGTGAGAAGCGCGGAGATAGGCCAGCGCAAGATTCTCTTCAATGGTCATGTGCGGCGCGGTTCCGCGAAGCGGATCCTGGAACAGACGCCCGATCACCCGGCTGCGCTGATGCTCCGGCATGAAGCTTATATCACGCCCGCCGAGGGATATGCTGCCGGAATCCACATAAAAACAGCCTGCAATGGCGTTGAACATCGTCGACTTTCCGGCTCCGTTCGAGCCGATGACCGTCGCAAAATCGCCCGGCTCAAGATGCAGCGAAAGCTCCGTCAGCGCATGCTTTTCGTTGACGGTGCCGGGGTTAAAGGTCTTGGAGATGTTTTTTATATCAAGCATATCAATCTCCTCCCCTCCTGCCGGCAGCCATTCTGCGGTGCTGGAATGATGCCCACTTCTTTATGCTGGGTGCAGCTATCGCAAGCGCGACTATAACCGCTGTCAGCAGCTTCAGACATTCGACCGGAACGATTTTGGTATAGAACACTATCGCGTAAATAAATCTGTAGACAACGGAGCCGAGAATAACGGCGATGACGCCCTTTGTTACACTGCGGCGGCCCAGAAGAGTCTCACCGATTATAAGGCAGGCAAGGCCGATAACGACGATGCCTGTACCGGAGTTGATGTCGACGGTCTTCTGATACTGACCGACTACCGCGCCGGAAAGCGCGGTAAGCGCGTTTGCAATGCAGAGGCCGACCGATATCGTGAAGTTCGGATTCAGCGACGAGGCACGGACCATGTCCTGATTATCACCGGTGGCACGGATCGAGAGGCCGAGCCGGGTGCAGAGGAAGAGGCGCAGAAGGACGGCGGCAAGTATCGTTATAAACGCGGCGAGCAGCAGTTCATACCAGTCTCCGCCGATGCCGGTATCACGCAGTATTGTGAATACCGTCGTACCGCCCAGAAGACTGAAATTTGACTTCCAGCCCATTGTCATAAGGTTGATCGTATATAGTCCGGTGTTGGTGATTATACCCGCAAGAATGGACGGAACTCCGAGTCTCGTCTGCAGGAACGCCGTGACAAAGCCTGCGCAGGCTCCCGCAAGCATTGCGGCCGGCAGTGCGAGGAACGGATGTCCGGAGGCCGCAAGCGTCACGGACACGGCGGCTCCGAGGACAAAGCAGCCATCCGTTGTCATATCCGCGATGTCGAGGATGCGATAGCTCAGGAACAGAGCCATCGCGACCAGCGCATACATAAAGCCCAGCTCAAGCGCGGTCTGACTGATTATCAGCATGGGCAAAAGCTCCTTTCAGGCCGATTCCCCCGGCCTTTGCCGGGGGGCGGTTTTACTATTATGATCTTTATATCAGTCCTTGCTGGTCGTGACTTCGACGAGCTCACCCATGCTTTCAAAGACGGAGACGTCGGCTCCGAGTGCCGCGGCGGTCTCGCTGTTGACGGTGATGATGCCGCCGTCCATGAGGTAGAAGTCATCAAGCTCCTCGCCCGCAAAGGCTCTGACGGCAAGCTCCGCAGTCTTGCGGCCAAGCTCGGTGTAATTTACACCGCAGGTTGCAAAGGCTCCGTTGCGGACAAAGGAGTCAGCGCCGGTGTAGTGCGGAATACCTGCTTTTGCGAGATCCTCGTATATTGCAAGCTCCGCTGCCATGATGACGTTGTCTGTCGGAGTAAACACAGCATCGACACCGGCCGCTATCAGCGCGGATGCGGCGGCAACGACCTCGTCGTTGGTGTTCGCGGTCTGCTCGACGTATTCAATATTTTTTGCTTCAAGGTACGCCTTGGCATCGGCTATAGGCGTTGCCGAGTTCGGCTCAGAAAGTGAGTACAGAAGTCCGACTTTCTTTACATCGGGGTTCTGCGCAAGCATCATATCCAGTATGAACGCGGTGTTCAGCGCGTCGCTCGTACCGGTGACATAGTCGATACCGGTAAGGTTTGCGGCTGCGGGATCGGATATTGCGGCATAGACGACCTTGACGCCGGTACCCTCGGCAGACAGCGCCGCGACCTGCGCGGCCGTTGTCGCTATGGGAATGATAACGTCGACCTTATCTGCTATTGCCTGATCGCAGAGCTGCTTGAGTATGGTCTGGTCATTCTGGCCGGAGCTTATTTCATACTCTATCTTCACTTCGCCGGACTCGTTCATTTCTTCAAAGCGGGCGGCGATCGCATTTGCAATCTCGTCAAGGGACGCATGGTCAAGCTGCTTGATTATTGCAACCTTTATCGTGCCGTCCTCTGACGGAGCTTCGGACGCGGCGGGCGCAGGGCTGCTGCCGCAGGCTGCAAGAGCCAGCACCATGGCGCAGGCAAGAATAGCGGTAAGGATCCTTTTTACTGTTTTGTTGGTTTTCATCGTGATTTCCTCCGATATAATATTTTGGCTGGCAGATGATCCACCGGCTGCGCCGTGGCCGGAATGGACAAAAGAAAAAAGCCTCTGCCCCACACATGGGACAAAAGCCGTTAACTTCTGCGATACCACCCAAATTGACGTTTGCACGTCCGCTCGCTTACGCATACCATCATATGCGCCCCGATGGATAACGGGTGGGATACCCGTCGGTCTCTACTCGGCATAAGCCTTTCGATCCGCCCTCCGAAGTCCATTCGCCAGCCGTCCGCCGTCCCGATCACACCATCCGGGACTCTCTGTGGGTTTCCTGCACCGGTTACTTCTCTCCGTCATTGGTTTGAAGCTTTTTACTTGTTGTGCGTATTATAGCACCGGGGCGAAAAAAGTCAAGACCCGGAAGTGAAAAAATCCGGGTCTTGTTCGCCGATTTAATTGGTTAAATTGCACATCCGGCGATTCCGGGATCAGCCGCGGTCGCCGCAGTTCGGGCAATGTCCGTCCTTATCGAGCGCCGCGCCGCACTTGGAGCAAAATCTCGCCGTCTGATAATCGTCGGCGCCGACGTTATCCTTTTTTCTGCCGAAGATATCCCCGGCACTGGGCGCAAAGCTCATGGACTCCGCGGATGGCCCGTCCGCTCCGTCCTTGCCGCTGAGCTTCGCGTTGATGGCAATAACATTCTTGACAAGCAGAATGAGCATCATCATAAGCTCATAGAAAAGTCTGACGGCTATGGGGCCCAATATCATCAGCAGAATGCCGTATCCGCCCATCCACTTGGTCTCATACCATGTATCAACGGTCACGAACAGCAGGAAGAAGCCGCTGAGAATAACAAAGCACGTCACAAAAATATACAGTGCCTGAAGTATTTTCTCAATGATCAGATATTTGAAATTGACGATATCATGCAGCGCCCGCATGAAGCCGTTCATACCCTTCACGCCCTTTTCAGGCACGATGTATATGAACGCCAGCACAGTGCAGAGAACTGCAAGGACAAGCGCTACAACTGAAAAAGAGCCGAGATTTCCGATTGTACCTGACATGTCTATCGCTCCATACATTTTCTTTTTCCTCCCGATTTTTATATATTCCCGTCTTTTCCGGGTCTGATCCGATTTTAACCCGCGCCGACAGCATTGTCAAGGATTCACCTTCTGTATTCCATCGGCAGCTGCCCAAAACATTCCTTGAATGCAGCACTGAACTTGCTCTGGCTCTCGTAGCCGACTCTGTTTGCTATCTCCGCAACGCTCATATCCGTCTCACGCAGCAGTTCTGCCGCCCGCTCCATGCGGTGCTCCTTCATGTGCGCGGCTATAGACGTACCGTAGACGGACTTAAACAGCGTCTTGAGAGTGGTAGGATTCATATGGTACTGCCGCGACAATTCTTCTATTGTGCAACGCGTGTCCATATGCGCGGCAAGCTGGTCGTGTACGGCACGTATGACCCGCACCTGCTCAGCCTGATACCCATTCAGCGGGTTCTGGTTTCCCGGCTCCAGCCGTACAAGATACAGAAGCAGCTCAAGCGCTTTGACCCTCTGATATGCCAGCTGAAGCGGGGCACTCTGGCCGAAGAAGCCGGAAAATATGCTCTCCGTCTGTTCGTTCCCGGCCTGCGCCACAAAGCTGCCCCTGCCGCAGAATTTTTCACGCAGTGTTTTTTCGATATAGTCGGAGCCTGCCAGCGCGTCAGGCGGACGCTTTGCCATCTCGTCAAGGTCTATGACAATGCTCAGGCCGGAATATTCGCCTTTCCCGTCCTCCGGCTCTGCGCTGTGCTTTGCGGCAGCAGAGTGCAGGCAGAAGTCCCCCGGGCCGAGATATACGCTCTCCCCGTCTGAATATTTCAGCCCGGTCCTTCCCTCTCGGCAATAGTGCAATACTATGACGCTCCCGGAGCCGGAGCGTCCGTGCAGCTCGTCCTCATGTCCGGAGCCGCCCAGATATATCCCGGGCAGCAGCTCGGTCAGTGCAGTCCGACCGTTTATATCACTCATTTTCCGCCTCCTCGAACCACTCCGGACAGGCTATCTCCATCACGCGCTCTATCATGTGGTGCAGAAGCTGACTCTGTGCTGACTCGGCGGCATGATAATATACCTCTTTCCCCTCTCTGCGGCTGACTATCAGCCCGCTGTCCCGCAGTGTACGCAGATGGTGCGACACTGCGGGGCTGGACATATCAAGCAGAGACGCTATATTCAGCACGCACTCCTCACAGTGGCACAGCAGCCAGAATATGCGTACCCGCGTCGGGTCGCCAAGCTGCCGGAACACATCGGCAAGCGTCTGGAAGCTGTCTGTCTTGCCCAGAAGCTCCCGTATCGCGGCGGTATTCATATGCTCTTCTCCGTGGTCATGCGGAAGAGCTGCATTTGTGTCAGGCATAGTTACACCCCTTGCTTATATAATGCGGCTTTTTAAAATCAAGAGCTCCGGTGCCATCCCGCGTAAATCGCCCGTTTGGAAATCGTTTTAGCCCCTTCGGAAGTGACTGCGAACAGCCTCTTGACTTCTGCCGACAAGGACATTATACTACAGTCACAATGATTAAACAAGTGCTTAATCGTGAAATCAAAGCTCATGATTCAAAGCCGGTAAGGAGCATAATTATGAAAAAGACCTATTCCATCGAAGTCGACTGCGCCAACTGCGCCAACCTCATGGAGGAAGCAACCAAGAAGACCGAAGGTGTCGCCTCCGCCGTCGTCAATTTCATGACCCAGAAGATGACCGTCGAGTTTGTCGATGGCGCTGACGCAAAGCAGGTCATGAAGGACGTTCTCAAGGCCTGCAAAAAGGTCGAGCCCGACTGCGAAATAGAGCTCTAAATCGCATCATATAATAAATCGCCCCTTATGGGGCGATTTATTAAGTTCAAACGATTAAACATGTACTTAATTATCTGAAATTTTTCAAGGAGATGCTGAACGATGACCAAAAAGCAGAAAAAGATGCTGACGCGTATAATTATCGCAGCAGTAATGCTCATCGCGCTGCACTTTATACCCGTTGCCGGTATTCCGCGCTTCGTGCTCTACCTTGCGGTATATATAG
>CAKTNU010000102.1 GCA_934589325.1 uncultured Oscillospiraceae bacterium
GAGTATCGGCCAGAGGTACCAGTAGCAGAACCACCACAGAGCAAAGCCCCAGAAGAAGCCCTCCAGTATCACGAACACCGCGATCGAATACATGCAGCGCCAGCCGAAAAATATTGCCGTCAGGATTATCAGCACCGCCGTGATGTGCACATTAGGTATGGACGACAGAGCCACCTGAAATGCAAACATCAGCGCCCCCATCAGGGCGAGGACACTGATATCCTTCGCGCTTAGCTTAGTATGTGTCGATGAATGTCTCATAGTGCTCGCCGTCGGCGATCATCGTAGAGTCAACGCCTGTCGTAAGCATCTCACCGTCTTTTGTGAAGCACCACCACTGGTTCAGACTGCTGTCTGCGGTCTCGCCGTCAACGGTCGTGACAAAAAGCCCGTACTCGCTGTCATCACCGGAGATGAGCCCCTCCTGATCGAGAGCGCCGCGCAGAGTCTCCGAATCTGTGCTGATGGTAAATTCCTTCTGTGTGCCGTCCGCATGAGTCACCTCAAAGACGATGGTCTTGCCGCCCTCGACAGGCTGCGGGGCGAGAGCGCGGTAAGCAATGACTGCGCCGATGACCAGAACAAGCAGTACGGCCACGGCAATGATGATTTTCTTCGTTTTCTTGGACATGTTGTCCTCTCCTTTCGTATTACGGAAATCGCACAAAGAAAAAGAGAGAACAGCGCAGGGACACCCTGCGATATCCGCAATTTTGACCGGGCACGCGGTTCCTTGTACGATGCAGAGCGGTTTCCGCTCCGCCCGGGCAGGTTATCTGACTTCGGGAGCCTGCGGCTCCGCTTCACAGTGACGGCCTCGCGGGGGATTTACACCCCCATTCCCCTGTTGACTGCCGCAGGGCACAGCCCCGGACAGATCCCGATCCTATTTGCTTGCCCGGCAAGTATAGCATGAAAAAAGCCCACCCGCAAGATTTTTCTTGCGGGTGGGCTTTCGTACCGGGACAGGACTAATATTCGGCGCGGTCGGCACTTGCAAAGCATATAATGTCGCTTATCTGCTTTTCAATGCCGTAGTCGGGGCGGTTGAAGGCGCTGCCGCCCATGGTGATGGTCGTGGTGTGGCCTCCGTCCAGGGCATAAGCACGCTCAACGCCTTTGTCATACATCAGCTGGGCCTCCTGATAGGCGGTACAGCTGCGGTAGCGCTCGTGCTCGTTGCAGACGGTCATGAGCAGATAGTGCAGCTCTCCGCGCTGCCCGATGGCGCAGCGGGAGTAGACATCGCTGACCTCGCCGTAAATATAATTCGGGCTGATATCCTGCAGCTCGCCGTTCTCGACCAGCACGGGGCCGAAATTCACGGCAAATTTTACGTCATTGTCAAGAATAAAGCTCTTGACCTCCTCCTCGGAGCGTATATCGCTGCCGCGCAGGAACAGCAGGTCTCCACCGGCGGTGAAAAGGCAGCTATGGACCGAACTCGGCGCATAAGAGATATATTCGCCGTCGCGGACAATAATGCCGCGCCAGCGGCGGACATAGAAGTCTCCGTCAACGGCGGCGACGGCATGATCCTCGGCGGCCATTTCGGTAGCGGTCATGGACTGCAGCTCAAACGAATTGCCGATGCCGTCCCTGCACAGCTTGCGCCGGAGCTGAGAGCCGTCGGCCAGCCGTATCTCAACAAAGGAACAGCCGAGGCCGTCGACAGCCTCCTTCCAAGCAATGACGAGGATGCTCTCGTCACAGTAATAGTGGATATCCTCGCCGGGCATGAGTTCAATGTCCGGGTTCCAGAAGGTCTCCTGCCCGTCGAGAAGTCTTGAGGACTTTTCAATGAGCGCTTGGATCACGGCAGGATCGTCGGTCGTGCCGAAGCAGGAGCTTTTGGGCTCCGGCGGCAGTTCGCCGGCGGGGATGCTGAAAATTTTCCTGATATATTTTGCTGACGAGGCAATGCCGCTGTTCTGCGCCGCGTCAAAATCGCCGACGGCAGAGGCCGCGTCAAAAGGCTGAGCCGCGGTGCGCGGCTGCACCTCGGTGTGGATATAATCGAGCAGGAGCAGAGCGAGCATTGTCAGCAGCAGCGCCGCAGAGACCGCGGCGACTATTACAAACGGTTTCTTCATCGCGCACGCCCGTGCTCAGGCTGCCGGACGCAGACGGTGCTGTACATAAGATAGACGGTGAGCGGCATGATGATCATCGCGACTGTCATGGCAGCGTAGCACAGGCGGTACATACTGCCGAAGCGCTGCACGAGATACTCCGCGGCGCCCGTACCGCCGAGGGAGACGACATAGGCTATCCACAGGGCAAGGTGATATCCGTGCCAGCCGCCGTTGGCTTTTAGAGAGAGGCGGAAGTAGTGGATAAGCGCAATGAGTATGCATACGGCGCTGACTATCTGCACGATGCTGACGAAGGCGTTGAAGTGCATGAAGCTGGAGTCATAGCGGGTGCTGTCCATAATGAGCTCTATGGCGCTGTGGAGGGTGAGGAACATCCATGCGACGTTGCCGTCACGCGGGCAGCCCTCCTTCATCGGCGCACGGCGGCGCTGATAGAAGAAGCACAGCAGCAATACCGTCACGCCCAGCATGAGTATGGCCTGCACGAAGAAGGTAGCAAACCGGTAATCGACCGTGCCCGCGGTAGTTGTGATGCCGGAGCCGATGGGCAGATGCTGGAGTATGGGGTTCGTGATGACTATCTTGCTGCGGCAGCTGACATTGAAGAGAGCGCTGAGACGGATAAATACGACTATCAGTGCGCCGCCCGGAGCCACGCAGTCGAGCAGACGGGGAAGATTCGATGTGAAGCCGAGCTTTTTGACCACGAGCGCGGCCAGCAGCGTTCCCAGCAGGGCGCCGGGCAGACAGTAGCTGCCGGTGGAGTAATCCGTCATGGCGCGGATGAAGCTGATATACTGCTCGGGATGGCAGTACCAGTGGATGATGCGGCACAGCGGCACGGAGAAAAGCAAGGCCAGAGGGAGCAGGAGCCACATGGCCGATGCGCTGCCGCCGTGGGAGACGTACAGCGAATAGCTGAGCGCAAAGCCCGCGGCAATGCCGAGTGCGATGACGACGGCGCTCCAATATATAACGGTGCTTCCGGAGCTGATGGCTATAGGGTTCATTTGCTCACCTCCTCGGGCAGTGCGGTAGCAAAGTAAATGATATCGCTCATTGTGCGCTGGTTGCCGCGGTCGGGACGGTTGACGGTGCTGCCGTTCATGACCATAGTAGAGGTCTGGCCGCCGTCGAGCGCGTAGGCCTTGACAACGCCCTTGTCATAGATGAACTGCGCAGTCTCGTTTATCGTAGCAGACATCTGGTGATCCTCCTCAAAATTGACGGTGAGAAGGATATAGTGCAGCGTGTCGCGCTGACCGATAACGGTGCGGGAGTAGATGCCGTTGACCTCGCCGATGGGGTAGCTGTCACAGTGGATAAGCTCGCCGTTGTCGACAAGCACCGGGCCGAAGGCAACGGCAAAGGTCACGTCATTGTCTGAAATAAACTGCTTGGCCTCTGTCTCGGTGCTCAGCTCTCCGCGGTAGGAGAACAGCATATCGCCGGAGGCGGTGAAGAAGCAGGAATCGACGGTTTTCGGCTCAAAGCGGTAGAGCTGGCGCTGATATACGGTGATGCCGCGCTGACGGAAGGTATAGAAGTCGCCGCTCAGGGCGATGACGGCATTGCACATGTCGGCCATCTCGGTCGGATAATACTGCACGTCGGAGCCGTAGCTGTCCCCGGCAAGCATACGCCGGAGCTGGGAGCCGTCGGCTATCTTGACCTCTGCGAAGGTGCATACCTTGTCGTTGATTATTTCTTTCCACGCAATGACAAGTATCGTCTCGTCGTAATAATAGGTGACAACGGAGCCAGGGTAGAAGTCGACATTCGGATCCCACGCGACGCTCTGCCCGTCCAGAAGCTCCGAGGCGGAGTCGATGACCTGCTGCACGACAGCGGGATCGGTGGTGGTGCCGAAGTTCGCCGGGTTCGGCTTGCGGCCGGCTAGGGCGCTCTCATCTATTTTGTATATCTTCTTGATGTACGCAAGATTGCCCAGCGCGTCGCTGGCGGCGTTGTTCATATACACGTCGAATTTGTTGACGAGATTCAGGCGCGAGTCCGCAACCGCATTTATGGAATTGTCGCTTGCGGGATGAAGATTTTTGAACGCCCAGAGCAGCGACAGTGCGGCGATCACGATAAGAGCTATCGTTATGATGCGCATGCTGCGTTCGCTCTCCGCCTTTTCTGCCGCCTGCGGAGGACGCTTGGCGGGCGGGGGAGTCTGCGGCTGCGGAGCCGGTCTGCGCTGGGGACGGACAGGTGCCTGCGCGGAAGGCCGCTGCCCTGTCGGTGATGGGGTCCGCTGACTCGCGGGGCGGGCCGCGGAGCTCTGGCTGCGCACCGGGGCCGCTGCGGTCTTGGGCGGCTCCTTTTTACTGCCGGAGCCGTATTCGTTCAGGATATCGTCGAGGTCGAAGCCGTGATCTTTATCGTTCATTAAAGCTCCTCCTCTCAATCGACGGTGCCGCCGGTCAGCGCCTTGAGCATCTCGGCACTCGGGATCACTTTCCATGCGCCGCTGGAATACTCTATCGTTATCTCAAAGGCAGTGGTGGTGTAATAATTTTCGGCGCGCTGAAGCACATCGGAGACGGCGGCGGAGTATGCCTCATCCGTCACTGATGTGAGGAAATGATCGTTTTCATCATAGACCTCGTCGTGCTTGCGGGACTGGACAATGTTGTTGAGCTTGTCCTCGGTCTTGGCCTGAACATCGCCGCTCATCGCCGTCAGGTCAAGGTACTGGAACACGACCTGCTGCTTTGCGGTGAGACCGTCGACGGTGCAGTCACCGTAGAGCTTGTAGGAATAGCTCGACTTGAGCGCGTTGTAGGCCAGCTTGCCGGTTTCGCTTTCGGGGACGTTTTCAAGGCCGAGCGTCGTATAACCGTCCATGAGCTGATAGGCTTCGGTATAATTCCCGGCGGTGACGTCGTCGAAAAATTCTGTCACTACGGCCTGCGGGTCGCCGGTAGGCTTGAGTATGACGGCACCGTGCACGCTGCCGTAGAAGCATGCGAACAGCGCGGCACCTGCGAGCAGTACGGCGGCAAGAGCCCACGGGATGTTGATCTTCCTGCGTCCCTTGCAGGACATGACCGCGGCGGTGCCGCAGACGACAAGCAGGCATATGCCCGCAGCGGCAAAGATGTTCATAACGGAACTTGTCCCTTCATTGTCAGAATTTGCGGAGGATGGATAGGAACTGCCATTGACAGTATTGCCATTATTCCCGGATATTTGCCCCGGTGCGGGTGAAGGGGAGTTGAGTGCGGCTATTGCGGCACGTTCGGCCTCTTCAGCTTCCTCGATGCGGCGCTGAGCCGTATGGTACTGCGCATAGTCGCTCATGAGCGAGCAGTAGTCAGCCAGCGCGTCATAGCCTTTTTTCAGCGTGTCGGTGAACATGACTATGACTATCGGATCGTCGGTATAGACAATGGCGCAGTCGTTCATATACAGCTTATAGCCCTCGACGAGATAACCGTATTTATGCGCGACCTCGTACTCCTGCTCGTGATACTTGAAGTAGTTATTCGGTTCGGCCTTGAGCATGACATCGATGAGACCGGGGAAGCGGTCGGACTCGGTCTGGAGCAGGTTCAGGCAGTATATCATCTGGCGGGCGGTGAAGAAATTGTTCTCATAAAACTTCGCGTCCACTGTCTCCGCGTCCTCGCCCATATAGGGAGCGATAAGCTCACGATAGGTGCGGTAGCGGCCGATGTGCTGCCAGAGGAGCTTGGCCATGTCATTGTTGGAGTTGACTATGGTCCATTCGAGCAGCTTTGAATACTGCACTCCGGCGATCTTGTCGTCCATACTCATCTCGCCGTTATGTATCCGCTCGGTGTATATCATGTTGAGCGGCACCTTGTACATGCTGCCTGCAATGAGATACGTGTCGCCGTTGAGGTAATGCTCCTCTCCGGTGACGGTATTTTTATACCCGAGGGCGACCGTTGCCGGGTCGATGCTGTGCTCGGTCAGGAAATCTTCGATGACCTCGTCCCAGGTCTTGTCCTTGAATCGTGCATCGTCGGCCGTGACGTCGGCAAATGCGGCGGGCAGCAGCGCCATCAGCATACAAAGCGCCGCTGCAAGGCAAATAATTCTTTTTTTCAGCTTCATTCTCTCTGTTCCCCTATGCATTGGAGCATAATAATCTACATTAGATTATATCTGTTGAAACCGCTTATTTCAAGAGATATAAGACGTCTTAAGAAAATTTGTGAAAGCTGGGAATAATATGGCGTGAGGGGGGCTGCGAATGAATATTCCCAATGCGCTGAGCATACTGCGCATAGCGCTGACTCCGATGTTCGCGGCGTTTTATCTGCGCGGCAGAACCGATGCGGCATTGGCGACGCTGCTGCTGTGCGCACTGACGGATGTACTGGACGGGTATATCGCACGGAAGTTCAATATGATAACGGAGCTGGGCAAGGCGCTGGATCCGGTGGCGGATAAAATAATACAGGCCGCTATGATGCTTTGCGCCGCCGCAAGGCATCCGGCGGCGTGGCTGCTGCTGGCAGCGCATGTCCTGCGCGAGGCGGTGATGGCCACGGCGGGCATATATATCCTGCGTACGACCGGCCGGATATACGGCGCGCAGTGGCAGGGAAAGCTCTGCACGGGGCTGATATACGCGGTGATGATAGCGCTGCTGCTGTTC
>CAKTNU010000103.1 GCA_934589325.1 uncultured Oscillospiraceae bacterium
CCTACACGCTGAGCCGCGACGCCGGAAACGCCTGTATCTATCTCATCAAATATCATGGTCTGTACAGGGTCGTTTTCCGCAAAGACGTTTTTCATTGCAAGCATGATGCGGCTCAGCTCACCGCCGGAGGCGATGCGGCTGATACGGCCAAGCTCCTCACCTGCGTTTGCGGACATAACAAAGCGGACGCGGTCGCAGCCGTTTTTATCAAAGCCCTGCTCGTCCTCAAGCGGTGCAAATTCGACCGCAAACCTGACAGACGGCATACTCAGATCGCGAAGCTCCGCGACAATGCGCTTCTGCAGCTCTGACGCCGCACTGCGTCTGGCCTTACTGAGCAGCTGTGCCGCATGGAGCGTGATTTTATGCTGGGCATCAAGTTCTTTTTGGAGCTTGATTATACGGTCGTCTGCATACTCGATGTCGTCGAGCTTCTTTCTGTTTTCGTCGAGCAGCGCAATAAGACCATCCTCATCACGTGAATACTTGCGTTGGAGCTTTGAAAGCTCCGAGGCGCGGCTTTCGAGCCGATCGTACTCCTCGGGTGAAAAATCGAGACTGTCGCGGAAGTCACGCAGAAGTTCAGCGGCGTCGCTCATGGCAAAAACGGCATCATTTATGCTGTTGAGCGGTTTTTCGAGCTCTGCGGAGATCCCTGCGGCGCGTCCGGCATAATACGCGGCATTCTGCGCAAGCGATATTGCATTCTCGTCGCCGCCGCTGAGAAGACCATACGCCTCGTCAAGCGCCTCTGTGAGCTTTTCAGAGTTGCGCAGCAAATCACGGCGGGATATGACGCTGTCATACTCCCCGGATTTGAGCTGTGCACGCTCAAGCTCATCTATCTGATAGCGCAGACTGTCGCTCAGGCGAGCCTTTTCTATCTCATCCATGCTCAGACGGGCTATTTCCTTTTTGATGCCGACATACTTTTTGTATTCCTTTGAGTAGCTCTCGAGCTCTGCGCCAAGGGAACCGAAGCGGTCCAGATATTCCATATGCCGCCGCTCATCCATGAGCTGGCGGCCGTCGTTCTGCCCATGTATATCCACAAGCAGCGAGGCAAGCTCCTTCATCTGCGCAGCGGTAACAGGTACGCCGCACACACGGCAGCTTGTCTTCCCGTCAGCGCTTATGCGGCGCTGGAGTATCAGCTCACCGTCAGAGTCTATCTCATTGTCATTAAGCCACTGTTCACAGCCGTCCGCATCAAATACGGCGGAGACAACTCCCCTGTCGGCTCCGTGACGCACAAGTTCACGGCTGACGCGCTCGCCGAGTACAGCACCGATGGAGTCAATGACTATGGATTTACCTGCGCCGGTCTCACCTGTCAGAACATTCAGTCCGGCGGTGAAGGTAATATCTGCCCTTTCGATGACGGCTATATTCTCAATGTGCAGCTCATTAAGCATATGTCACCTCTGCCGCGGAAAAACGCGGTCAATAAATCGTCTCTATCTCGTGGTACAGCTTTATCGCCGACTCCTTGTCGCGCATGGCAAGGAAGGCAGTATCGTCACCTGCCAGAGTGCCGACCAGGTTTTCTATCTCCATGCCGTCTATAGCAGAGCAGGCAGCCGAGGCAAGGCCGGGCAGCGTGCGGATAATGAGAAGGTTCTGCGCCACATCATAAGACACGAGGCTCTCGCGCAGTATTTTTTTTAGTCTCTGGTCAATGTCCGTTGCCTCGCTCTTGGCTGCGACGACATATCGGTAAGTGCCGTTGGGTCCAAGCTCTTTGACTAGGCGCATATCCTTGATATCTCGCGACAGTGTGGCTTGAGTGCTTTTTACTCCGCGGGCTGCCAGCTCCTGCATGAGCTGGTTCTGTGTTTCAATGTCTTTTTCATTTATTATCTCTAGTATTGCGCTCTGTCTGCCGGGTTTCATATTGTCTCCTCCTGTTTTTGTTCAGGTAAGTTTTTCATAGGCAAGTTCAAAGAAGCTCTTAAGCCCCATGTCGGCCATTATGACGCGCCACTCCGAACGGCGGACGTGGACGATATCTCCGTTTGAAAGATCCATAACGGAGTTGCCGTCGACCGAGATGTATGCGCGTCGGCCATGCAGCTTCTCGGCGAGCACGGTCATTTCACGCGATGCGCTCAAAACATAGCTTCTTGCGCTCATCATATGGGCGCAGATAGGGCTTAGGACTATTGCCGCAGCTTCGGGCTCGACTATCGGGCCGCCAGCGGACATGGAATAACCGGTGGATCCGGTCGGCGTGGAGATTATTATCCCATCGCCGGAAAAGCTTGTTATTTTGTCGCCCGCGCACCATGCGGTCAGGCGGATACAATCGCCGTAGCCGTGAAGGACGACATCATTCAGCGCTCTGTCGCGGTAGATTATCTGCCCTCCGCGTTCGAGCTCTATGTCCAGCATCATGCGCGGACTTGGGGTGTACTCCCCCGCTGCGGCCTTGACTATGAGCGGCATATGCTCAGGCTCAAGCGCTGCCATAAATCCCTTGGAGCCAAGGTTCACGCCGAGTATCGGGATATCGGCGTCGTGCAGCCGCCGCGCCACGGCAAGGATCGTCCCGTCTCCGCCGATAACGACCGCAAGAGTGGCGCTGTTCCTGACAATATCATACGGGGTAGTCTCAATATTTTTGGGGATCACCTGCGGCGCATCCTCCGTAAAAACGGGACAGATCGCCGTTTTATACCCCGCGGCACGGAGCATCTCCGCTGCCTGTACAGTGTACATTAGATCCGTATCCCTGAAGGGATTCGGGCAAATTGCAATCATTCTTATACCCTCAAGCTGTTTTCAAAGTGCCTCATGTGACGCAGCAACGACGGCGTCAACGTCAAGCTCAGGCATCGTGAAGCCGCCGTTTTTCATGTGACAGATATATTCGATATTCCCCTCAGGGCCTTTTATCGGGGAGAAATCAAGGCCAACGGGGGTAAGTCCAATGGTAGTGGCAAAGTCCAGCACACTGCGGACGACTTCTTTATGCACCGCGCTGTCCCGTACTACGCCTTTTTTGCCTACCTCTTCCCGCCCGGCTTCAAACTGCGGCTTTATCAGACATACAATATCGGCTCCTGACTTTAGGAGGCGCTGGACTGCGGGCAGTACGAGCTTGACTGAAATGAACGACACGTCCATGACCGCTATGTCCAAAAGCTCGGGTATCTGCTCGTCGGTAACATAGCGAAGATTTGTCCGCTCAAGATTTATTACGCGCTCATCGTTGCGGAGCTTCCACGCGAGCTGGCCATAACCGACATCGACGGCATACACCTTTGAGGCGCCGTGCTGCAGCAGCACATCCGTGAATCCGCCGGTAGAAGCGCCGCAGTCGATACACGTCCTGCCTGACGGGTCTATCGGGAATACTTTGAGAGCCTTGTCAAGCTTGAATCCTCCGCGGCTGACAAACGGCAGCGCATCGCCGCGCACCTCTATATCTGCGTTTGGGTCGACCGGCATACCGGGCTTGTCGGCGCGCTGGCCGTTGACAAAAACTATACCGCTCATGACAGTAGTCTTTGCCCTCTCTCGGCTTTCGGTAAAGCCCAGTTCATATACGCGCTGATCCAGTCTGACTTTTTTCATTGAGTCGTATTATCCTTAAAGTTTTATCATGTTCTCGGCAGCAGCGGCGATGCCGTCTGCGTCGAGGCCGAAATCATGCAGCAGCTCCTCTACTGTACCGTGGGGGGCGATCCCCTCACCAAGGTTAAGAAGTTCCGCGAATCGGACGGCTACTCCGTTTATCGCCGCTTCCTCGAGGATGCGTGCGCCGACACATCCGGCCTGACAGACATCTTCGGAAATAAGGAATCGACCGGTTTTCCGGAGCGATGTCATGACGGTGCTGAAATCTGGCGGCTTTATCATGCTCAGCTTGATTATTTCTGCATCTATGCCTCGTGCCGACAAAATCTCCGCTGCCTTCAGCACCTCATTGGTCATAGTTCCATAGCATACGATGGTAATGTCGCGGCCTTCGCGGAGCAATGCCTCCGGCTCGGTATGACACGCAGTATATTCACCCTCGCCGCCGCGGGGATATCGCACGGCTGCGGGGCCGCTGACATCGTATATCGCCATATGCATCATGGCTTCAAGCTCCGCGTAGCTTGCCGGACATAGAACGGTCATACCCGGAACGGAGCTGAGATAACTGACATCGAAAGCACCGTGATGCGTCTCGCCGTCGCTTCCGACAAGCCCTGCGCGATCGACGCAGAGGACGACATGCAGCTGCTGGAGCGCAACATCATGGATAAGCATATCGTAACCGCGCTGAAGGAAGCTGGAGTACACAGCAAAGACAGGTATCATACCCTGTTTTGCCATGCCCGAAGCCATGGACACCGCATGCCCTTCGGCGATACCGACATCAAAAAAACGCTCCGGATACGCTTCGGCGAATACGTCCATCCCTGTCCCGGCAGACATTGCCGCCGTTATGCCGACTATACGCCTGTCAGATTCGGCCATGCGTTTCAGACATTCACCCATCTTGGACGAGAAACATTCTCCGCCGCCATGAAGTGCGCCCGTTGCAACATCAAAGCTGCCGACACCGTGAAATTTCTCCGGGTGCTCCTCGGCAAACTTATAGCCCTTACCCTTTGTCGTAATAACGTGGACAAGCACAGGCTTTCTCAGCTCACGCGCCCAGCGGATGACAGTTTCCAGCTTGGCGACATCATGCCCGTCGACCGGCCCCAAGTAATACATACCCATGCCGCTGAAAACGTTACCCGGGAGAAGACGCTTCTTCAGCCATTCTTTTATGCCGTGATTGAACCTGTACAGAGCCGGGAGTTTCGTAAAAACGTCTCGATACCATCGCTTGAAGCTGATATAACCGGGGCGCACACGGAGCGATTCAAGAAGATGCGCCGTTCCGCCGACGTTTTCGTTTATTGACATATTATTGTCATTGAGAATGACCACCATCGGCTCGCCGCTGGCTGCAGCGTTTGACAGCCCTTCATAAGCGAGTCCGCCGCTGAGCGCCCCATCGCCTATAACGGCGGCGACATCGTAATCTTCATGGCTCAGAGTTCTGGCTTTGGCCATGCCGAGGGCAACGGAAACGGAATTTGAGGCATGCCCCGCGATGAAAGCATCGTCGTCACTCTCGTATGGCTTCGGAAAGCCGGAAAGCCCGCCGTGCTGACGCAGCGTAGCGAATTTATCTCGTCGGCCGGTGATTATCTTGTGGACATAGCTCTGATGTCCCACATCAAAAACGATGCGGTCGCGCGACGTATCATAGACACGGTGCAGCGCAACGGTCAATTCCACGGCGCCGAGATTCGACGCAAGATGACCGCCGGTATGGGAGATGCTGTCTATCATATAGCTGCGCAGCTCCTGACACAGCGGCTCGAGCTCGCTCTCCGGCAGCTTTTTTATATCATTTGAGGAATTTATTCTCTCTAAAATACTCAAAACAAACCTCGAAAGCTATTTTTATTTAAATCATTTGAGCCTGTTGACCATTGAATCGGCCAGCTCACGGAGAAATCCGGTGTCCTCGAAAACACCGTTGAGCGCGGACTTCGCGTTCTCGGTAAGGCGTACTACAAGCTCCATGCACTTCTCTTCACCGAAAAGCGCCATATATGTGTTCTTGTGTTCCTGTGCATCGGAGCCGATTGGCTTGCCAAGCTCCTCGGCGGTGCTCAGGACGTCGAGCATATCGTCACGGATCTGGAAGGCCATGCCGACTGAAGCGCCGAACTGCGCGGCGGCATCAAGCATCTCTTCATTCCCGCCTGCGGCAGCAACGCCCATCTGACAGGCTGCAATAAGAAGTGCGCCTGTCTTGCGGGAATTGATCTGATCAAGTTCCTCGGCAGTCAGTTCTCTGCCCTCGCCAAGCATATCAAGGTACTGCCCGCCGCACATGCCGTCGAGCCCAACTGCATTGGCGAGTATCTCAGCGCAGGCGGCGCGGCGCTCTGCGGACAGACCGCTGCGGAGAATAGTGCCGAAGGCCTCTGCCTGAAGTGCATCTCCCGCAAGCGTAGCGGTGCACTCGCCGTAAACCATATGATTTGTCGGCTTGCCGCGGCGCAGCTCGTCGTTATCCATGCATGGCAGATCATCATGTATCAGGCTGTAGGTGTGCAGCATCTCTACTGCACAGGCAACGGGCAGAGCGTCGTTCACGCTTCCGCCGGAGATACGGCAGAACTCCAGGACCAACATCGGCCTTATACGCTTGCCGCCCGCAAGCAGACTGTAGCGCATGGCATCGGCAAGCCCTTCAAGCGGCATACCGGCCGCACTGGTAAAGCTCTGCTCAAGAGCAGCGTCTATCATGAGTCTATATTCTTTGGCGTTCATTATTATTTCTCATCCTCAAACGGAAGCTCTTCCGGCTGCCTGTCAGGACCCTTTCTGAGTTTTACGACCTTCTGTTCCGCCTCATCAAGTTGCTTTTCGCAGGAGCGGATAAGCGCTGTACCCTCTTCAAAGAGCGCCAACGAGTCGTTAAGAGACATATCCCCTTTTTCAAGGTGGCGCACTATCTCGTCCAGCCGCGCCATAGACTGTTCAAAGCTGATTTTTTTTGCGGCCATTTTTACCCTCCAAATTCTTATCAGGTGCAACGGAATCGACCGTGCAGCCGATGCTGCCGTCCGTGACACGCAGTGTGACCTTGTCACCGGGAGCAAGCTGAGCGGCGCTTCTGACG
>CAKTNU010000104.1 GCA_934589325.1 uncultured Oscillospiraceae bacterium
ATAATCCATATGGCCGTCAACGGCGAATATGCCGGACATATAGTTATCTCCGATATCGTCAAGCCCCACTCCAAGCAGGCTATACAGGCTCTGCGCCGCTCCGGAGTAGAAAAGACCGTAATGCTCACCGGTGACGCAAAGCGCGTTGCCGAGTCTGTTGCCAAAGACCTCGGCGTAGACGAGGTCTACAGCGACCTGCTTCCGGGTGATAAAGTCGGCAAGGTCGAGGAGCTTCTCGCCGCTCAGCGCGGTAAGGCCAAGCTCGCCTTTGTCGGCGACGGAATAAACGATGCGCCTGTCCTTTCACGTGCCGACATCGGCATTGCAATGGGCGCCATGGGTTCCGATGCCGCAATAGAGGCAGCCGACATCGTCCTTATGGACGACGATCCTCTCCAGATATCCAAGGCCATCAAGATATCCCGCAAGTGCATCGGCATCGTATATCAGAATATCGTGTTCGCACTGGTCGTGAAATTTGCCTGCCTTGCATTGGTCGCAGTCGGCGCTGCCGACATGTGGGCCGCGATATTTGCCGACGTAGGCGTTATGGTCCTCGCTGTACTCAACGCGATACGCGCCCTGCGTGTGCATAACCTTTGACCGCAGCACATAAACAACGGCTCCCGGAATATCCGGGAGCCGTTGTTATACGGAGAACATGGCGGGCATTGCCACGCCATGTTCTTTACCCTATTTTCTTTTCAAGACACACGAGCTTCACGCCATCTATGCCGTTGAAGGTACAGTCGACCACTCCGACCTCATTATAGCCGAGCTTGGCATATAGTCTGCGGGCGGCCGTATTCTTCACATTCGTGTCCATACGCAGATACGCACAGCCGTTTTCACGTGCATACCGCTCGTAGAAGCTCACAAACTCCGTACCGAAGCCTTTGCCGGCGCACTCAGGATCGACGACGAGGGTATGCAGCACCATTATCTCATTATCCGGCGCAGAATATGCCCATTGCGCATCGGCATATTCCGGTACCTGCGTCTGATTGATGCGTGCCGCAGCTGTTACCGCGCCGCCGTCCGTCATGACGAACAGCTCACCGGCCGCAAGCGCCTCGCGTGCGGTCTGCTCCGTGGGATATACTCCGCGCTTCCAGCCAATGCATGTGCGTCCGGCTTCTTCGCCGGCGATTATACGCTCATATATCGCAGCCACGGGCAGTATATCCCGTTCTTCTGCCTTTCTTATCTCCGGCATGTCAGTTTTCCTCCTGCAGGAGGTTTGTCATGCTCTTCATGCTGACGCAGAGCGTGGAGAGATTATGCAGCAGTGCGGAGGTCGCCGGCGGGAGTATTCCCGCGACGCCGAGCGCAATGAGCGAGCAGTTGAAGCCGACAATAAATCTGTAATTCCTGTGTATGCGCGCCATGAGCGCCTCACTCAGACGGCGCAGAGTGACGAGTTCAAACAGGTCCTCAGAGGAAATGGTTATGTCCGCGATTTCCCGGGCAATGGCAGCGCCGGTCGCGATGGCAATGCCTGCATCAGCCTCGGACAGGGCCGGGGAATCGTTAACGCCGTCGCCTATCATGATCACGGTGCGCCCCACAGCCTTCTCGCTTCTGATAAAGGCCGCCTTATCCTCGGGCAGCACCTCGGCATACACCGCGTCCACGCCGACCTCGGCGGCAACGGCCTCTGCGGTCTTTTTATTGTCGCCCGTCATCATGACGACCTTTTCTATACCACATTCATGCAGTACACGGACGGCATCCTTTGCCTCACGGCGCAGCGGGTCATGAATACATATGACGGCCGCGAGCTCGCCCGCGATGCAGAGATACAGCTGCGAATACTCGGCCGGAAGGCTGCCGAATTTCTCATCTTCACCCTCCGGTATGCGGCAGCCCTCGTCCTCAAACACGAAGTGCGCACTGCCGATTATCGCCTTCTTGCCATCGACCATGCTGGAGATACCGTGCGCCACAACATACTGAACCTGAGAGTGATACTCCTCATGCGACAGCCCGCGCACACGTGCCGCCTCGACAACGGCGTTTGCAATGGAGTGCGGGTAGTGCTCCTCAAGGCAGGCCGCAAGACGCAGCATCTCGTTCTCATCATTTCCACCGAATGGGATCACCTTTGCAACTGTCGGAGTCGCATATGTAAGCGTACCGGTCTTGTCAAAGACTATCGTACTGGCAGCAGCTACCGCTTCAAGGAATCTGCCGCCCTTGACCGAGATGTTGTATGCACTGCTCTCACGCATTGCAGACAGTACAGCGATCGGCATTGCGAGCTTGAGTGCGCAGGAGAAGTCGACCATCAGCACGGCAAGCGTCTTAGTGACGTTTCTCGTGACAAGATAGGTCAGCGCGGTACCGCCAAGGGTGTAGGGCACAAGCCGGTCTGCAAGGCGGGACGCCTTATCCTCCGCCGTGGACTTGAGCTTTTCGGACTCCTCTATCATCTTCACTATGCGGTCATACCGTCCGCCGCCGGATGCCTTTTCAACGCATACGACACATTCGCCCTCCTCGGCGACGGTGCCCGCATAGACATAGCTGCCGGGGCGCTTTGGTATAGGCATGGATTCGCCCGTCATGGACGCCTGATTGACCATTACCTCGCCCTCTATGACGCGGCCGTCCAGCGGGATCATGCAGCCGGTACGGACTATCAGCTCGTCGCCGGGTCTGATGTCGCTCACGGGAACGAGAACCTCGCTCTCCCCTGTTCTTATCCACGCCTTGTCGACGTTTATGGACATTGCGCCCGCAAGGTCGGCCACCGACTTTTTGTGCGTCCACTCCTCGAGTATTTCGCCGAGGGACAGCATGAACATAACAGAACCCGCAGTCTGGAAATCTCCGCGCAGCATCGACACCGTGACCGCTGTCGCATCCAGCACCACGACCGACAGCTTTCCGTGCAGCAGCGCCTTCAGCCCTTCACGGATGTACTTCACCGAGCGGACTATAGAGATCACGCTTCTGACCGGAAGCGGCAGGAACAGCTTCGACGCCGCACGGCGTATGACGGCCATGCCGAGCTTATCCTCAAATTCGCGGTTCAGCTCCCGGGTCGTGTGCTCCGGGACAAGCTGCATCTCGGCCGCCGCTGGAAACGAGAACCCGGCCAGCGCCTCGATCACGGCAGACCTCTCCGCGCCATAGCATATCACGGCGTCACAGGTGCGGTCATATACCTTCACATCTACTACGCCGCTTACATTGCGCAGATAATATTCAAGAATATCAGCCTCGCCGAGCGTCATACGTGCGCACTCAAGGTGCACCCGGATACGTCCGCGTGACTCATGTACTATTTTACACTTCATAATTCAAACGAACCTCTTACGTACTACGCACACTGCCGCAGGTTTTCCCTGCGGCAGTTATAGGTGTTACGCCTTGACGGTCTCCCCGGACTTGTCGGCGATGACTGCGGCCGCATCCTCTTCGGCGCGGCGGCGGTTTATCTCCTTGGCGTCGGCATACACGTCCTCAGCACCCTCACGGATGGAGGTAACGGTCTGCATGACGCAGTCCTTTGCGCGGAGGACCGCGGCGGTGGTGTGAGCGTAGACCTTTCTCGCGTCTCTGCTGCCTAAGATTTTAAGACCCGCAGTGCCGAAAAGTACGCCCGCGGCAAATAATCCGGTATGCTTCATGATGAAAAGCCTCCTGTATGTATATTTACAAAATCAAACACGGCCGGCTGAGCCGCCCCGTTCAATGGCATTGGGAATATAGCACAGCCAAGACGAAATTTCAAGTGCCGCAATGTAAAAATTCTTTGAAAAACCGCGTTCTTTGCTCTTTTCCCGAAAAAGCCCGCCTTCCGGGAAATAATGCTTGCAAAATTTGCAAAAGTATGTATAATTAAACATGTCACATGAACTGACATTTTTAATGCGGTCAAGCAATCAACAGAAAGGGATAGCTATGTCGCTTGAAGAGCTGCGTGAACAGAATATAAAGCACGTCACTGAAAAAGCATTGGAATGTTTTATCAAAAACGGCATAAGCAACACCCGCATTTCCGATATCGCCGAGGCTGCCGGGCTCACCCAGCGTTCCGTTTTCCGCTATTTTGCAAATAAGGACGACATCATCGTCGCCGCCTCCTTCTGCTATTGGGAGCGTACAAAGGCCTATATCGCCAAGGAGCTTGCCAGGCACACGGACGATGCGCAGACCGGCATTGAGCAGATAAATATCATCCTCAACAGCTATGCAAATATGCTGTTTGTCGACCCGGAGGGCATAAGGTTCTCGCTTGATGCCGAGGTCGCGCTTTATCAGGTCGGCAAGAACGCCCACGTTATGAACCGTCCGCCGGAGAAGTACGAGGCGTACACCGGCCCTCTGTCGCTGGCCGTCCTGCGCGGCCTTGCCGACGGCACGGTCGACCCGAAGGCCAACATAAAACAGCTGTATTATAACGCCTATGACTCCATACTGGGTATGATGCAGCGCATCACCCTTGGCGTCCCCAGTGTGAACGAGCTCGACGCGCACGAGCGTCTGCGCAGCATGTGCGATATGTTCACCCGTGAATTTGCCTCAAAGAAATCGAAATAAGGCTTTTGTACCCTGATCTGTCAGCCGGGCTGACGCATTTATTCAAAGACCGGCGGCCGCGGTTTTCTCACCAGCCGCGCCGTTTGTCATATCACGGCAGCACCGCATGGTGCGCACGGCGCATCATGCGGTGCTGACCACAAATCGGAAGGAGAACTCTATGGATTCCAAGTACAATGCCCTATTCACCCCTTGGAAAATAGGCAAGGTCGAGATCCCGAACCGCATCGTCCAATGTTCAATGGGCGGTACGTCTCTGTTCGGCTGGATGGAGCCGAGCCATCTCGACAAGGAAGCCGCGTATTTCCTGCTCAACCGCGCCAAGGACGGCGTCGGTCTCATTCTTCCCGGTATGCAGTGCATCAAGGACGCCATCGGCGGCCGCTGGCTGTATCAGAACGAGAAGATGTTCAAGGACCTGAAGGTCTACATGGAAGAGTTCCACAAGACCGGAGCAAAGCTGTTCATCCAGCTTGCAGCCGGCATGGGCCGCTCCATGGCTATCACGAAGCCCATGGTCATGCTGCTTGAGCATCCTCTGCTCGGCAAGCTCGCTTCTCCTGTTGCGGACCTCGACTACATCACCGCATCCGCATCCGCCACACCGAACCGCTGGTACGATGAAATAAAATCCCGCCCGATGACCGTCAAGGAGATCCAGGACCAGGTCGATGCCTTTGCCAAGACCTCCAAGAAGCTCATGGACGCAGGCGTTGACGGTGTTGAGATCCACGCCGTTCACGAGGGCTACCTGCTCGACCAGTTCACCATCTCCAACATGAACTACCGCACCGACCAGTACGGTGGCTCCTTTGAGAACCGTTTCCGCTTCCCGGTCGAAATAGTACAGGCTATCAAGGCCGCCTGCGGCCCCGACTTCCCCGTCTCCCTGCGCTACTCCGTCGTCTCCAAGACGAAGGACTGGGGCAAGGGCGCAATGCCTTACGAGAAGGACTTCAAGGAATTCGGCCGCGACATGGAGGAGTCCGAGCGCGCAGTCAAGTATCTGGCCGACGCCGGATACGACATGTTCAACTGCGACAACGGCACCTACGACGCATGGTACTGGGCGCATCCGCCTCAGTACATGCCCGATAACTGCAACCTTGAGTACGTCGAGCACATCAAGAAGTTCACCGACAAGCCCGTCGTCTGCGCAGGCCGTATGGATCCCGTCAAGGCCGCTGAGGAAATCGAGGCCGGACGGCTCGACGCCGTTGCAATCGCCCGTCAGAACCTCGTCGACCACGAGTGGATACATAAGATCAAGGCCGGTCAGCAGGACGAGATCAAGCCCTGCATCCGCTGCCACAACGGCTGCTTCAACATGGCGAAGTTCGCCGGCACTCCGAACATCCAGCATCTGGGTGACTCTCTGCATCTCGCCCGCTGCGCCCTGAACCCGACCACCATGCAGCACAACCGCTACAAGATAGTCCCGACCAGGAAGCCCAAGAAGGTCGCGATCATCGGCGGCGGCATCGGCGGCATGGAGTGTGCTCTCGTTCTCACCCAGCGCGGCCACAAGCCCGTCATCTTTGAGAAGTCCAATGAGCTGGGCGGCCTGTTCCTGACCGCTTCCGCAATGACCTTCAAGGAGAACGACAAGGAGCTCATCACCTGGTACAAGCGCGAGATCGAGAAGGCCGGCGTAGAGGTGCATCTCGGCACCGAGGTCAACGACCTGAACACTCTCCGCGGCTTTGACGATATCATTGTCGCCACCGGCTCCGTCCCCCGCACTATGCCCCAGATAAAGGGCTTTGACAAGACTCTCACCTTCACCGACGTTCTCAAGGACAAGAAGGAAGTCGGCGACAAGGTTCTGTTCATCGGCGGCGGCCAGTCCTCCTGCGAGGCGGCATACGACCTGCTCCTGAACTTCGGCAAGCACCCGATCATCGTCGAGTACGCCGGCGACCTCGTCGCGGCTCAGGCGACCTGCCTTGCCAATACCTCCTATCTCCGCGACGCTATGGAGTACCACAAGGTCCCCGTCTACCTGCACTCTACCGTCACCGAGATCACCGATAAGGGCTGCACCGTTAAGAACGTCAAGACCGGCG
>CAKTNU010000105.1 GCA_934589325.1 uncultured Oscillospiraceae bacterium
GTGCAGGTCCATTGTGAGGACTCTGTCCGCACCGGCTGCGGTGATGAGGTTCGCAACGAGCTTTGCGGAGATGGGGTCGCGGCTCTTGGCCTTGCGATCCTGACGGGCATAGCCGAAATAGGGCATGACGGCGGTGATGCGGCCGGCGGAGGCGCGGCGCATGGCGTCGATCATTATGAGCAGCTCCATGAGATTGTCGTTAACGGGGCCGCAGGTGGACTGGACGATAAACACGTCCTTGCCGCGAACCGGCTCAAACACAGAGATAGAGCATTCGCCGTCCGCAAACTGTGACACGGTCGCGTTGCCGGGGTTCAGGTAAAGCTGGGCGCAGATATCGTGCGCAAGATTGGGATTGGAGTTGCCGGTAAATACCTTGATCTCTTTGCCGTGTGGAATCATCGTATTTTTTCTCCTCTGTAAAAAACATTTTGTCTGGCGGCTGTAGCCGTACTTTTACATTCAGATACACTATAGCATAAACCGCGCCGAAATGGAAGTGCGAGCCGCGGGTTTGCACGATAAAAATGCTGATAAAAAAACTCATTTACAAGTCGGCGAATTTTGTATATAATATCATAGTTAATTATTTTTAGAAGGTAGCTGAATACGATGCTTGAATTTGAAGAATATAAGTCAAAGCTCAACGCCGCAAAGCCGACGCTCGAGGTACTGCGCGGCGCACTGAAGCTGGAGGCCGCACAGAAGGAGATAGAAGAGCTGGAGGCCGCAAGCGAACGCCCGGACTTCTGGAATGACGTAGAGAACTCCCAGAAGGTGCAGAAGCGCCTGAAAACGCTGAAGAATAAGTGCGAGAGCTATCAGAAGCTCTGCTCCGCATGGGAAGATATGTATACCATGTGCGAAATGGCCATTGAGGAGAACGACGACTCCATGCTCGAAGAGCTTGAGAGCGAGTATAAGAACTTCTCCGAAAAGGCGGAGTCTATGCGCTTGGGCACCCTGCTCACTGGTGAGTACGACGCGAACAATGCGCTGCTGACGCTGCACCCCGGCGCAGGCGGCACCGAGGCACAGGACTGGGCCTCCATGCTCTACCGTATGTACGTCCGCTGGGCTGAGCGCCATGGCTATAAATATACCGTCATGGATTATCAGGACGGTGACGAGGCCGGCATAAAGTCCGCGACAATAAAGATCGAGGGCGACAATGCCTACGGCTTCCTGAAGAGTGAGCACGGCGTGCACCGCCTTGTCCGCATCTCGCCGTTCGATGCGTCCGGCCGCCGCCAGACGAGCTTTGCCGCAGTCGAGATAATGCCCGAGATAACCGACAACAAGGAAATAGAGCTGCGCGATGAGGATATCAAGATGGATGTGTTCCGCTCCTCAGGCGCAGGTGGCCAGAAGGTCAACAAGACCTCATCCGCCGTCCGACTCACCCATATCCCCACCGGCATAGTCGTCTCCAGTCAGGTGGAGCGCAGCCATTTCCAGAACCTTGAGAACTGCAAGGAAATGCTCCGCTCTAAGCTGGCAGAGATAAAGGAACGCGAGCATCTTGAAAAGATAAGCGATATCAAGGGTGTACAGATGAAGATAGATTTCGGCAGCGCCATCCGCTCATACGTGTTCATGCCCTATCAGCTCGTCAAGGATCAGCGCACCGAGTATGAAAACGGCAACATCCAGAACGTCATGGATGGTGATCTTGACGGCTTTATCAATGCATATCTTTCCATGAAGGCTGCAGACTGATCATAATATTATAGAAAGGTTTTGTTATTTTGTTCTCCCGCATTCTCCGCATTTTCCGTGGAATCGACCGCAGGAGCTGGATAATGCTTCTCTCCGGCAGCTTTATCCTCGCTTTCGGACTGTACAATATCCATTCGCAGTCCGGCGTGACCGAGGGTGGAGTTCTCGGACTTATCCTGCTGCTTGACCATTGGTTCGGCCTGTCGCCGTCGTTATCATCGCTCGTGATGAACGCCGCATGCTATGTGCTTGGCCTGCGTGTCCTCGGATGGGATTTTATCGTCCGTTCCGGGGTGGCCAGCCTGTCGTTTTCCGCATTTTATGCGATACTTGAGCGCTTCCCCCGGCTTTGGACGGGTATCGCCGGTATGCCGCTGCTTGCGGCAGTCGTCGGTGCGCTGTTCGTCGGCTTTGGCGTTGGTATCTGTGTGCTTGCAGGCGGCGCCCCGGGAGGGGACGATGCCTTGGCAATGTCTGTCGGCAGGCTGCTGCACTGCAATGTCCAGTGGGTATATCTTGCGGCGGATATTGTTGTGCTGCTCGCATCGCTGAGCTATATCCCCCTGCGCCGCATCGCATATTCGCTTCTGACTGTTATCCTCTCGGGTGCGATAATAGGCCAGCTGCAGAGAATGTTCATGAGGGACGAGCCGGGGCCGGAAAATACCGGAGCCGAGCCGGAGATAGAATAATGGAGATAGAATAATAAAGTGACAGGAATAAATTATCGGGTCCGCCGCAGACTTTAAGGTCACGGCCGACCCGATATTTTTTCACTTTTCATGCCCCGGCATTATCTCCTGCTAGGTCCGGGATCATGGTCGCCGTAGATCATATCGTCGATATCGGTATCCATAGCTTATAAACCTCCTCGCAGTCGATACTTACAGTATATTCGGGACGGGCACCGCATATGACAGAAAATTTTCACCGGATAAAATAAATTAACTGTGAATTTCTGCATATCATCTTGCAACTCGTGCGCGATTGCGCTATAATATTAAAACCTGCGAACAGCGGGCGTAAACGTAACGAAAAAGGATGACATTTCAATGAGCGCATCAACCGAAAAGAGACAGCGTCAGGCAGCCCGCGAAGCAGGCACCGACAAGAAGACCCTCGCCGAGCAGGAAGCGGCGAAGAAAAAGGCCCAGAGCAGCCGCAGATGGACTCTTGGTACCATAGGCGTCGTCCTGCTTATTGCCCTCATAATCTTCCTCAACTCCAGCTTCCTCTATACCCATACCACGGCTATGACCGTCGGGGACGAGAGCTACAGCCCCGCAGAGGTCAGCTATGTGTACGCGAACCAGTACTACAACTGGGTGAACAACTACGGCAGCTATGCCAGCATCTTCGGCCTGAATACTAATCTCGGCCTTGCCGGGCTCAAGAATCAGGAATGCCCGATGTATGACGACGGCAGCACATGGCGCGATTACTTTATGGATCTTGCCAAGACTGAGCTCACTCAAATGACTGCGCTGTGCAAGTGGGCCGATGAAAACGGCGTCGCCCTCACCGACGAGGAGATAGCCGCGATCGACGACAGCATCAAGGAAGTTGACACCAATGCCCGCGCGGGCGGCTATGCCTCCGGCAGCAAGTATTTCACCGCCACCTACGGCAAGGGCGTTGACAGCTCCGTCGTGCGCGAGATGGCGCTCAAGAGCACTCTGGCGACCAAGGCCAGCAACGCGTATGCCGATTCTTTCGAGTACACCGACGCGGAGCTTGAGGAGCACTACCAGAGCTTTGACGGCGCACAGGATAAGTTCGGCTTCAGCGTTTACCTTGTGAATGCCGAAAAGGTCGAAAGCACCGATGCCGACGGTAACACTACTTCCGCCGTCACCGAGGAGACCACCGCTGCCGCCAAGGATGCGGCCAACGACATCCTCGTCGCCTACACCGCGCTCAAGACCTCCAACACCGATGACGACAATTATGCCGCCATGCTCAACAGCGCCGTCGCTCAGGTCGCGCCCACTGCAGAGGCTACCGAGCGCAGCAATATCACCGGCAGCAACCTTGGCGACTATAAGGAATGGCTCATGGCCGGTAGCCGTAAGGCCGGCGACATCACCGTCGTCGATAAGGAGGACGGCAGCGGCAGCTACGTCGTCGTGTTCCTCAGCCGCAGTGACAACCATTATCCCGTCGCCCAGGTGCGCCACATACTGATAAAGGCAGTCGCCGATGCTGACGGCAATTACACCGATAAGGCCAAGGAGATAGCAAAGACCCGCGCCGAAGAGATACTCGCCGAGTATGAGGCCGGCGATAAGACCGAGGACAGCTTCGCCGAGCTTGCAAAGCAGTACTCCGAGGACACCGGCTCTGCCGAAAACGGCGGACTGTACGACGCGGTCTATAAGGGAGCCACTGTTGAGGAGTTCGATAAGTTCTGCTTCGAGGGGCACAAGAAGGGCGACACCGCCATCGTTTACGGCGAGACCGGCACCTCTTCGAACGGCTATGCGGGCTATCATGTCATGTACTATGTCGGCGAGGGTGACCTGTACAGCAACCTCCTTGCAAAGAACGACCTTGTGAACACCAACACCTCTGCATGGCTTGAGGAAATAGTCGCCGCACTCACCGCATCCAACGGCTGGTGGCTGCGTATTGCAGGCTGAGCAAATGAGATCCAAACAGGTGAGGGAAGTCCCTCACCTGTTTTGCACTTTACGTAAAGGAGAATTTTATGGATGAACGTACTCTCCGTGCACGGATGCTTCTGGGGGAGCGCGCCATGGATGTACTGCGCACAAGCCATGTCGCTGTGTTCGGACTGGGCGGTGTCGGATCCTGGTGCGCTGAGGCCTTGGCCCGTTCCGGTGTCGGCCGCCTGACGCTTGTTGATCAGGACACCGTCAGCCGCAGCAACATAAACCGTCAGCTTTGTGCGCTGGAGTCTACCGTTGACCGCCCAAAGGCGGAGGTCGTGGCCGAGCGTATGCGCGATATCAACCCGGAGATCGTTATAAACTGCATCGTCGGCCGATATGAGCCGGGTGACCGCGAACGTTTTTTGGCAGACTATGATTACGTTGTCGACGCTATCGACATTGTGAGCTGCAAGCTGGATCTTATTATCTCCTGCCTTGAGCGCGGCATACCGATAATTTCCGCGCTTGGGACGGGAAATAAGTGCGACGCAAGCCTCCTGCGCATTGACGATATATCAAAGACCTCCAACTGCGCCCTTGCAAGGGTCATGCGTAAGGAACTGCGCGCCCGCGGCGTGAAGCATCATCAGGTCGTATTCAGCCCGGAACTGCCCATGGAACCGGAGCAACTTGAGGCTCCGCCTCCCGGCCGGCGCAGCGTTCCCGGCTCCCTCGTCTGGGTGCCGGCCTCCGCCGGATTGCTGCTGTGCCAGCACGTCGTGACTGAGCTGATCAAATAAAATACAGTAACTAAAATATCCGCCAAGGTTTACTTGACAGATATTTTTGCTGTACTGTATAATACAAAGCGTATAGCTGTTATGCCCAGCCGAGCGACCATGCAATGCAGAGCTGTGCGAGGTAGTAGGTGGCATGGATGGTTATGTTCAGGCTGAAGCGATTGTCGGGGCCGAATGAGTACGCGCTCAGCACGCTGTCGCTGATCGGGAACATCAGACCGCCGACAGCAAACAGCAGTGTTGAAGCACAGGGGACGGCGGTAGCGGCGCCTATTGCGACAGCCCCCATACCAACGACAAGCATGATGTACACGCCGCCGAATATCATCAGCCGACCGGCGTCAGCCTTTTTGCCCATGATGTAGCAGGCCGCTGCCGCGAGAGCGACGATGCCGAAGCTCAGTGCCACTGCGAGCGAGATGTCGTACTTTGTCAGCAGCGCGAATATATAAAGCCCATGCCCAAAGGCGAAGGACAACGCACCGGTGACGAAGTACAGGTCATGCTGTTCGGGCTTGATGAATCGAACGGCCAGCAGCGCGTCACCAAGCAGACCGAGCACGAGTCCGGCGGCGACCGGCCACGCAAAGTGCTTGTCGGTGCTTACCGCTGTGGCCATCATAAGCCCGATCAGCACAAAGCACAGCCCGGCAAGCGTCTTCAGAACGGCGGCGCGTTTATAGCTTTTTTCATGGCAGGCTCTCATAAAATACACTGCGATGAGCGCACACGCGGCGGTCAGGACGGCGGAGATTATAAAAATGCCTGTTTTCATTTACCACTTTCCTCTCTCAATATAATATCTCCCAGATACTGATCCGATTATATCAAAATCTTAACATCATGTAAATAAAAAGCCGCCTAACATACGGAAATCTTAATAATTTTCAAGGAAGCCGGAACTTTAGGCGTGGACACTTCGTCTGAATCAGCAGAGGACACCGAAAATTTCTGAAATCGGAGGTACAAAATGAAAAGGAAAGCAAAAAAACTGATATCCCTGTTTCTTGCGGTGCTGATGATCTTTGCGCTCTGCGCCTGCGGCAGTGCGAGCAGCAGCGCCGACAAGTCGATGCCGCAGATGGATTCACCGGCCGAGAACTACAGTATGAGCGAGACCGCATATGACAGCGAGGACGACTACGGCGGGTTTTCGGCGGGAAGCGGTACCACGGCCGACGGCTCGGAGCAGAGCGGCGACATCAATCCCGACAAGATAATCTATTCTGCCGACGCTACGCTTGAGACCACGGATTTTGACACGGCGACAGAAAAGCTCGATATGCTGATCAAGCAGTACGGCGGCTTTGTCGAGTCGAGCAGCGTGCGCGGTGTGAATATCTATAACCGCGGAGGCTATGGCCGCCGCAGCGCGGAGTACACGATCCGCATCCCCAGCGAGAGCTTCAACGCGCTGATGAACGACCTGTCCGGCATCGGCAACGTTCCGTACAGCCATACAC
>CAKTNU010000106.1 GCA_934589325.1 uncultured Oscillospiraceae bacterium
CCTCTACCGGCATACAGCCCTCAAACACGCCCGCGTCGTCAAAGCCGTGTACCTCTGCTTCCTTGGCGCTGACAAGCTCCGCAATAAAAGCGAGGTACTCGTCCTTTGTCATGGGGCAGTTTACATAATCCGCTGTGCCCTTGTCATAGCGCGAGGCGAAAAACGCATTATCCATATCAACGCTCTCAAGCGTGACTATCGGGGCAACGGCATCATAAAAGTGCAGATCACTGTCGGGGCAGAGCTTTGCTATCTCGTCGGCTATCGCATCGCTGCTGAGAGGGCCGGTCGCAATTACGACCTCGCCCTCGGGTATCGCATCCGCCTCGGCGGTAACGAGTTCGATATTCTCATGCGCTTTCAGGGCGCGGGTTATATATTCAGAGAAGCCCTCGCGGTCGACGGCGAGCGCACCGCCCGCAGCCACACGGTTTGCGTCGGCAGACTCCATGATGAGCGAACCCATTCGGCGCATCTCCGCTTTGAGAAGCCCTACGGCATTTGTCAGCTCATCGCTCCGCAGGGAGTTTGAGCAGACAAGCTCCGCAAAGCCGGCGGATTTATGCGCCGGTGTGAATTTCTCCGGCTTCATCTCTATAAGTCTGACCTTGACGCCGCGCTTTGCGAGCTGCCATGCACATTCGCTCCCGGCAAGTCCTGCGCCCAGGACGCTTACTGTTTCCATATAAATAGTTCCTTATTCTTTGTCTTTTTCGGTCTTTGCAGCAGTTTTTTTCGCTGTGGATTTCTTCGCAGCAGGCTTTTTAGCCGCTGCTTTCTTTGCCGCGGGCTTTTTCTCGGCAGACTTTTCGGCCTCGCCGTTCTCCGGCTCTGCCTCGGTCTTTGCGGCAGCCTTCTTCTTGTAGCCGCGCTCGTCCTCGGGGACGAAGTTGGGGCAGGTCTCATTTATGCAGAAGGGCTTCAGTGCGCCTCGGCCGCTGCGCTTGAACATCGTCTTGCCGCAGGCTGGGCAAAAGTCCTTTGTCGGCACATCCCATGTAATGAATCCGCACTCGGGGCCGCGCTCACATGCATAGAACACATAGCCCTTCTTCGAGGTGCGCTTTAGTATCTTGCCGCCGCACTTGGGGCATTTGCCTGGCATTTCTACTACTATCGGCTTTGTAAAGGTGCACTCCGGGAAGCCGGGGCAGGCAAGAAAATAGCCGAATTTACCCTTCTTAACGACCATCTGGCGGCCGCACACATCACAATGCTCGTCGCTGAGGACATCCGGCACCTTTATGCGCACGCCGTCCATAGCCTTCTCTGCGTCCTCCATCTCCTTGCTGAAGCCGCCGTAGAACTCCGCAAGCACCTCGCGCCATGCGGCCTTGCCCTTCTCTATCTCGTCAAGCTCATCCTCCATATGATTCGTGAACTTGAGGTCGACAATGTCGGCAAAATGTTCCTTCATCAGTCCTGTGACGACCTCGCCCAGCGGGGTCGGGCGCAGGTACTTGCCCTCTTTTATGACATAGTCATGGGAGGTTATAGTGGATATGGTGGGTGCATAGGTGGAGGGGCGTCCTATCCCCTTCTCCTCCATGGCGCGGATAAGCGTCGCCTCAGTATATCTTGCGGGCGGCTGGGTGAACTGCTGGTCGGGCGTCATCTTTTCGAGGTTCAGCACCTCTCCCTCGCTCAGCGACGGGAGAGGGTTCGATATCTCGGCGCTCTCCTCGTCCTTCGCTTCTTCGTAGACCGCGGTATATCCCGCAAACTTCATCTCGGAGTAATTCGCCCTGAAGCTGCATCCGGCAGAGACCACATCCACGGAGACATTATCGTACACGGCGTTCGCCATCTGGCAGGCCGTGAAGCGCCCCCAGATGAGCCGGTAGAGCCTGTACTGCTCCTGCGTCAGATCCTTGCGCACCTGCTCAGGCGTAAGCTCGACATCCGTCGGGCGGATGGCCTCATGTGCATCCTGTGCACCGGCCTTAGTCTTGAAATGGCGCGGCTTACCTGGATAATACGCCTCGCCGTAGCGATTGATTATATAGTCTCTCGCGGCAGCCAGAGCTTCCTCCGACAGACGCAGGGAGTCGGTTCGCATGTAGGTTATAAGACCTACGGTGCCGCGTCCTGTGATATCAACGCCCTCGTAGAGCTGCTGCGCGATAGACATTGTACGGCGCGGCGTCATGCCGAGCCGCCGTGATGCCTCCTGCTGCAGCGTTGAGGTAATGAACGGAGGCGCGGGGCTGCGCTGCTTCTCGCCGCGCTTCACGGAATCGACCGTGAAGGGTTTGCCGTTTGTCAGATCGATTATCTCATTGACCTCGGCCTCACTGTGAAGCTCCTGCTTCTTCCCGTCGCGGCCGTAAAACCGCGCCGCAAAGCTGCCGCCATCTCCACGGCTCAAATGAGCGTCGAGCAGCCAATATTCCTCGCTGACAAAGTTCTTTATCTCCTCCTCGCGGTCAACTACCATGCGCGTCGCGACCGACTGCACACGTCCCGCGGACAGGCCGCGCTTGACCTTCTTCCACAGCAGCGGAGACAGCTCATAGCCCACGATGCGGTCAAGGATACGCCGCGCCTGCTGCGCGTCGACAAGATCCTGATCTATATCCCGCGGATGCTGTATGCTCTCGGTGACGACCTTTTTCGTTATCTCATTGAAGGTGACTCGGCGCGCCTTCTCATCCGGCAGGTCGAGAAGCTCCTTGAGGTGCCAGGATATCGCCTCGCCCTCGCGGTCAGGGTCCGTCGCGAGATAGACGGTCTTTGCAGACTTTGCATCCTTTTTGAGCTGGTCGATAAGCTCCTTTTTGTCGCGGACAGGAATATATTTCGGCTCAAAGCCGTTCTCTATGTCAACACCCATCTTGCTCTTCGGCAGGTCGCGCAGATGGCCCATGGATGCCGTGACCTTATAGCCGCTGCCAAGATATTTTTCAATGGTCTTTGCCTTCGCCGGTGATTCGACGATGACAAGATCCTTCGCTTTTGCCATTGTATTTCCTCACTTTTTTGCTGTATTTATGACCACGCGCCGAGAAGAATCACGCCGGACTATGCCGCGTATCTCCATTACCGTGAGCTGTGACAGCACCTTTGCCGTGCTCAGCCCGGTGGCCGCAATAATATCGTCGATATGGCGGCTCTCTCCTCCAATGGCCTCGGCGATCTTCAGCTGATCACCGCTCAGTCCGCTGAGCCGTTCCTTCCAGTCAATATAATCGCTGTCTTTTTTATTGTCAACAGATTTTTTGGCGCCTATGTCCGGCTTTTCCTCCGCCGGCTCCTCTGCCGGGGCAATATTTGCCGCCTCACGGAGCTTTTCGGGGAACTGCGGCGCATATTCCATAAGAACATCCCAGCCGCAGGTGACAGGCTTAGAGCCGTCCCTTATCATCGCTATGGTGCCGACGCTGTTCGGCGAGTCGGCATTGCCCGGAACGGCGAATACCTCTTTGCCCTGCTCGATTGCTGTTGCGGCAAAAAGCTGCGTCCCGCTCCGCTCCGGTGCCTCAACGACCACGACGCCTACCGACAGACCGGCGGTTATGCGGTTGCGGTCACGGAAAAAGTGCTTCTCCGGCTTTGTGCCGGGCGGGTACTCGCTTATCAGCGAGGCTCTGGCAGCGACCTCGGCGGCCAAAGCGCCGTTTTCACATTCATGCGGAGTGCCGAGAACGCCGATGCAGCGCCCTCCGGCGAGCATCGCGCCTCTTGCAGCGGCGGCATCAACTCCGCCGGTAAGTCCCGACACGACCATACCGCCGCAGCGGACTATCTCATAGGCAAGCTGCTTGCCCATTTTCAGGCCGTATGCGCTGGCGCGCCGCGTACCGATAACGGCAATGGCCGCCTCGTCATCAACGTTTGGGAGCTTCCCCTTCACATAGATAACGGGCGGCGGCGCAAAAATATGCCTGAGCCGCTGAGGATATCCGGCGTCCTGCATTGTGACGATCCTTATACCCTGACGGACACAGGCAGCAGCTATCCAATCAGTATTTTTAATATCGCGCTTTTCAAGCGTCTCCGCGTCCTTCGGAGATATTCCCGCGGCGGACACAAACTCGCCGGCCGGCGCAAAAAACGCCTTCTCCGGATCGCCGTAGCGGTCAAGCAGAGCGGAGCGGGATCTGGGGCTGACGGCAGCCGCCGAAAGCCACAGCCAGTATTTGATTGCCGACAAGCATATCACCGCCCTCTCTGCGATCTATAACACATTTCAGAATTTATTTCTGCTCATTTCCCACATGATGACCGATGCGGCTACCCCTGCATTCAGCGATTCACTGTCCGGGTTCATCGGGATTATCACCTGCCCGGCGCACATTGACAGAAGCTCTGCGCTCAGCCCCCGACCCTCACTGCCGACGGCTACTGCCGCATCCGAAAGCCGCACGCTCCTGAAATCTACCGCCCCGTCGCTCAGCGCCGCGCCGTACAGCGGCAGTCCGTTTTCTTCCAACACCGCAGTAAGACTGTCGAGCGGCAATTCAACGACGCGCTGCCGGAATATCGCACCCATCGTGGCGCGGACGGTCTTGGGGTTATAAAGATCGGCACAGCTGCCGGTAAGGATCACCGCGTCAATGTCAAATGCGTTCGCCGTGCGTATTACGGTGCCCACATTGCCGGGATCCTGCACACCTTCAAGAACTATCGCGTTTTTAAAGCCGCTTCCGCCGGGCGCACGCATCCGTACCGAAAAGAGAGGGCCGGGGCTGTTCTTCATCGGTGACGCATAATCAAAAAGCTCCGCCGCGGCAGCATACTCCTTTGCCCCGCAGAGCCCGTCGATCTCACCGGCACTTTCCTTCCACATGACAGACACTATCTCCGCGCCATACTGGATGGCCTCGCGCAGTGTCTTGAGCCCGTCGCACAGGAATTGCCGCTGCTCACGGCGATACGCACCGTCTGCCGCAAGCGCCCTGACATGGGCGATGTATTGATTTTTTCTTGAGCTGATATGTTCGATTTCCATGCCTGATCAAATGCCAAACAGCCTTCGGCCGTTTTCCAGCGTTATCTGCGCCGCGTCCTCCGGGCTGATATTTTTTATCTCCGCGAGCCTTTCACAGATGAACTTCAGATTTCTTGAATCATTGCGCTTTCCGCGCATGGGGACCGGCGCAAGATATGGGCTGTCAGTCTCGATGAGAACCCGGTCAAGCGGGCAAATCTCAAGCGTTTCCACGGTCCTGCGGGCGTTTTTATAAGTCAGCGGGCCGTCAAAGCCAAGGTACCAGCCGCGCTTCAGCAGCTCCTTCGCCATCTCTACGCTGCCGGAGTAGCAGTGGAATACGCCGCGCAGCTCCGGGTAACGGCAGATGATCTCCATCGAATCCGCGTGCGCCTCCCTGTCGTGGATGATAACGGGCTGGTCCAGCTCCAGCGCCAGCTCCAGCTGTTGTGAAAACAAATGCTTCTGTTCCTCGCGGCGGCTTGCGTCCCAGTAGTAGTCCAAGCCGATTTCTCCGATGGCGACGCACCTCCCGTGCGCGGCCAGAGACCTGATATGCTCCAGATCAGCATCCGCCATATTTGAAAGCTCTTCCGGATGAATACCGACAGCAGTGTAAACAAATGAATATTTCTCCGCCAGAGCTATCGCCGCCTCGCTGCTCTTAACATCGCAGCCGGGATCGATAATAAGCTCCACGCCGCTTGAATACAGCTCCGGCAGGAGCTCCTCCCGGTCACCGTCAAAAGCGGGGTCATCGTAATGCGCATGAGTATCAAAAAACACGGCTTCCCTCCCAGGGCAGCCGCCCGTGCGCCTGCGCCATCTGAATCGTCGTTATAATACCTTATCTGTATATTATATAGTAGGCAGTAAGATTATACAGAAAAATTTTCCGGATTGCAAGAGCATTTGCAACCCGGAAACAAAAATTTCACAGTTCCCCCGATGCGGGAAACTTATTTTTGAAATCAGCAATACGGTCCGCCGCAGGATCATCCGAAAGTCGGAGCCGACTTTATTTCATTATCGGATTATTCAGCCATGAGCTGACCTTGCTTTCGTCTACGCCAAGACTTTTTGACAGGAAAACCACCATTTCATTGAAGTTCAGGGTCTTCATATGCTCGTAGTTCGTTTTGCTGTCGCCATCGTCAACGGGTCGCCCCTCCATGTATCCACATTCGTAGCACATATTGAGCGGGTATTTTCTGTGCGTGTCGAGCACCATTTCATTTCCGCAGCGCGGACATTTCATAGTTCCTACCTCCATCATTGATATACATTATTCCTGCAAGATATGCTTTTTTCATGTTAACTCAGGCCGGCGCAATATGCAATAATAATCTGTGAAATGACAATATTTCCGTGCATATCCGCGTATATGACCTGGACGGCTATGTAACTTTCGTGTATATTATGTACGCGAGTCCCCGGTGAACGGTATCTGAAAAGGGGCGGCTTTGCTGCCGCCCCTTCTCCACACTCGCTTGTTTGACTTCCTATATATCAATCATCCAAGAGTCCGTCATCACAGATCAGGCCGTAGCCGCCCTGAGTGCGCTTATAGACGACAGAGATCGCGTCGTCCGCGTCCATGTTCTTGAACA
>CAKTNU010000107.1 GCA_934589325.1 uncultured Oscillospiraceae bacterium
ACATAGTTCTGCTGTCTCCCGCCTGCGCCGCATTTGACCGATTCAAGAATTTTGCCCAGCGCGGCGAATATTTCAAAAAAATTATAATGGAGCTGAAATAATGAAGATTTCCGATATAAAGCCCGAAGTTTTTGATATGGCACAGCGCGTTCAGTCGAAGCTGGGGAAAAGATTTTCAGAGATCGACGCCGTCGCGGAGGAGAATACACGCCGCGTCATGGCTGCTTTTCAGGATAACCGTGTTTCGGACGCCTGCTTTGCCGGCACCACCGGCTACGGTTATGACGACCTTGGCCGTGAGACTCTTGACAAGATATATGCACAGATATTCGGTGCCGAGTCCGCACTTGTGCGCATCGGTTTTGTAAACGGTACCCATGCACTGACTGCCGCGATGTTTGCTCTGGTAAAGCCGGGTGATACCATTCTTGCCGTGACGGGTATGCCTTATGATACGCTGCGGAATGCTATAGGGATAAGCGGCAACTGCCACGGTTCACTGAAATTTTATGGGATAAACTATGCTCAGGTAGACCTGAATGAAAACGGCGACCCTGATATTCCCGCAATAAAGGCTGCCGCCGCAAACGAAAATGTCACCGCGGTGATGATACAGCGGTCCCGCGGCTACGCGGAGCGCAAGGCGCTGACCGTGCAGGAGATAGGGGAGATAATCAAAGCCGTCAAGGATGTCAATCCTTCCGCGAATGTAATGGTCGACAACTGCTATGGCGAGTTTACCGATGTCATTGAGCCGACTCATGTGGGAGCTGATATTATCGCGGGCTCACTGATTAAAAACCCTGGAGGCGGCATTGCACCGACAGGCGGCTATGTTGCAGGCAGGGCAGAGCTTGTAGAACGCGCCGCGATGCGGCTCACAACGCCTGGCATCGGCGGGGAGTGCGGCTCTACGCTCGGCAGCAGCAGGCTTTTATTTCAGGGCTTGTTCATGGCTCCGCATATCGTCGCTCAGGCTCTTAAAACCGCGGTCTTTTGTGCCGGGATGATGGAGGAGATTGGCATTGAGTCTTCACCGTCCATAACTGAAAAGCGTTCCGATATCATTCAGATGGTCAAGCTCGGCAGTGAAAAGAACATGCAGCGCTTCTGCGTGGGTATTCAGGCCGGTGCACCGGTCGATTCTTATGTGACGCCGGAGCCTTGGGCAATGCCGGGCTATGACTGCCCGGTCATAATGGCGGCCGGTTCTTTTATCCAAGGTTCTTCTATTGAGCTTTCGGCTGATGGCCCTATCCGTCCGCCGTACATGATATATATGCAGGGCGGACTTACCTATGAGTCCGGCAAGCTCGGTATAATGATGGCTGTCAGCGCTATGCTGGACAAATAAACTAAGAGAAACCGCATATAATGCATGGGGAGGTGACTCCATGTATTATCGCCGTGCTTTCCGGCGCAGGCCGCGCTATACATACAAAAGCAGTCAGGATGAACTGAAGCTCGGCGGCGCTCCGTATCGTCCTCCCAGACGTTCGGGCGGAATAAGCCTTATATTGTTTTTATGCAGTATCTTCATATTTCTCGCCTGCGCACTGGCATTTCTGAAGGATCTTTCTACACAGATCGCCGTATCCGATGCAAGCGACGTTGTTATCGCAAGTGTCAACAATTCCATAGCCGATATCATGAAGGACGGAGACTATACCGGAGATTACTTCGTGAATTTTGAAAAGACCGAAAGCGGAGATATATCTGCGATAAGCAGCAATATGGCGCGTATAAACGCGCTTTCGGCCAGAATACTTGACACTGTGATAAACGCGACAGAAAATCAAACGATAACTGTTGAGATACCGATAGGAAACCTGACCGGGGTAAGCCTTCTCATGGGGCGCGGGCCTAAGGTACCGGTACAGATAATCGTTCTCACCTCATCCAAGGTCGAGTTCAGCAACAGCATTATAACGGCAGGTATAAACCAGACCAAGCACCAGATAAATCTTGAGGTCATCGTCGATATAGACGTCCTCATCCCGTGGGACACCGCAAGCACACAGGTGAAAACCGAGGTGCTGATCGCCGACACCGTGATAGTCGGCAAGGTGCCTGAAACTTACATGAATATGAACGCACAGTAATACATTCAGAGGAGAATCACTATGGATGTTCAAAAGGAGATAAATGAGCTCCGGCGCAAAATACGCCGTCACAGCAGGCTCTATTATGTTTACGACAAGCCCGAGATATCGGATTACGAATTCGATATGCTCATGCAGCGGCTCAAAGCACTGGAAGCTCTGCACCCTGAGATGATAACACCGGATTCGCCTACGCAGCGCGTTGGGGATGTCACGCTGCCGCAATTCGAGCAGGTGCACCATCAGGTGCCGCTTGAGAGCCTGACCGACGTTTTTTCATATGAAGAGCTGTTCGCATTCGGCAAACGCATGGATGAAATGATAGCGGAGCCTCACGACTATTCCGTAGAACCCAAAATTGACGGACTGTCAATGTCTCTGGAATATGAAAACGGTGTGTTCGTTCGCGGCGCGACCCGCGGCGACGGGCAGGTGGGGGAGAATGTGACCGAGAATCTCCGTACCGTCCGCTCACTGCCGCTGCATATAGACAATGCACCCGAACGGCTTATCGTCCGCGGCGAGGTATATATGTCGAAGGCCGTATTTGAGCAGCTGAACGCCGAACGCGAAATAAAGGGTGAGCCGCTGCTTGCAAATCCGCGCAACGCGGCTGCCGGCTCCATGCGCCAGCTTGACCCTAGGGTGGCCGCGTCGAGAAAGCTGGATATCATCTGCTTCAACCTGCAGTATACCTCCGGCCCTGCATACAAAAATCACACCGAAACGCTGGACGCAATGCGTGAGATGGGTTTCCCGGTAGTGTCATATTCTCATTTTGACAACATTCAGGACTGCGTAAAACAGATAGAATGGCTCGGCGAGAACCGCGAGACATTGCCGTATGACATGGACGGTGCCGTCATCAAGATAAACTCTCTGTCTCAGCGTGAAGCCCTGGGCAGCACGGCGAAAGCACCGCGCTGGGCGGTCGCGTTCAAGTATCCGCCGGAAAAGAAGGAGAGCAGGGTGCTGGACATTGTTGTTCAGGTCGGACGCACCGGTGTACTGACTCCGAAGGTCATTGTGGAGCCTATACGTCTTGCCGGCACCACCGTCTCCGCCGCGACGCTGCATAACCAGGATAATATTGACCGGCTCGATCTCAGAATAGGGGACACGGTCGTTCTGCAGAAAGCAGGAGAGATAATTCCCGAGGTCCTTGAGGTCAACAAGCAGAAGCGGCCGATCAACTCCGTGCCGTTCAGGATGCCGGAGCTCTGTCCGGAGTGCGGCGCACCTGTGATCCGCGATGAGGACGGTGCCGCTCTGCGATGCACTAATCCGGAATGTCCGGCGCAGCTGCTGCGGACGGTCGCGCATTTTGCTTCGCGTGAGGCCATGGACATTGACGGTCTAGGTATCTCCGTGTGCGAGAGCTTGATAAACAACGGCCTGATAAAAACCGCTGCAGAGCTGTATTATCTCAAGGCCGAGCAACTCGTCGAGCTTGATCGAATGGGCGAAAAATCGGCGGCCAATCTCATATCGGCCATAGAAAAGAGCAAGGAAGCCGGCCTTGCGCGGCTCGTCTGTGCGTTCGGCATACGTCAGGTCGGCCAAAAAGCGGCGAAGGTCCTCGCCTCGCATTTTTCTGATCTTGATGAGCTGATGGCTGCAGGTGCTGATGAGCTGACCCTTATACCCGATATAGGCGCCATTACAGCTGGATTCATCACCGAGTGGTTTGCAAAGCCGCAGTCACAGCATCAGATCAGACTTCTGCGTGAAGCCGGTGTTGATTTCTCCAGCAAGGAGGAGCGCAAAGACAACCGTTTTGCCGGACTTACCTTCGTACTCACCGGCACGCTGAGCAAATACACCCGTGACGAGGCAAGCGCCATAATCGAGAGCTACGGCGGTAAGACATCCGGCTCCGTATCGAAGAAAACCAGCTATGTCCTCGCCGGCGAAAACGCCGGCAGCAAGCTGACAAAGGCAGAGGCTCTCGGGATAAGCATAATTTCCGAGGACGATTTTGCTGCCATGATAGTTTAAGCTATATCTCAATAACCTCCACGTCCGAGAGCGCATATTATGATATGAACTCTTGGATGAGGAGGTTATATTTTGGCTAGAAACAAAACGGACGGCGGCTGGCGCTACGGCGAGCTGCCGGACACGGCACCGCTGGCAATGGCATATGTGCCGCTTCAGAAGTCGGTCTCTCCGTCATACGAATCCATGGAGGCGCTGTCTCGGGGGACGCTTTTCCCGGGACTGGACCTGCCGTTCATGGGTATGGTCAATAAAACTCAGGAGGTAACTCCGCTGACCGAGATGATGGCACTGTGCTTCGTTGCTCACGAGCTGGCGCTGTATCTCGACACACATCAGGACGACAGCGAGGCATTTGCAATGTATCAGAGCTTCCTCGCGCTGAAAAAAGAGGCCCGTGAACGCTATGTTAAGCAGTGCGGCCCAATCACGCATGAGGATATGCTCGGCATGGAGCGCTATGCGTGGCTCGACGACCCATGGCCGTGGGATTACGACCGGCAGAGGGAGGTATGAGCCATGTTTGTATATGAAAAGAAGCTGCAATATCCCGTGCGGATAAAAAATACGAATCCGGCACTTGCTAAGTTCATAATCACGCAGTATGGCGGACCGGACGGCGAGCTTGGCGCATCGCTGCGTTATCTGAGCCAGCGCTACGCGATGCCATATCCGGAGCTGAAGGGGCTGCTGACGGATATCGGCACGGAGGAGCTTGGTCACCTTGAGATGATAGGCGCGATAGTGCATCAGCTGACGCGCTCAATGAATATAGACGAGATAAAGAAGGCGGGGTTCGACGCATATTTTGTTGACCACACAGCAGGAGTTTATCCGACGGCTGCATCCGGCTTCCCGTGGGATGCTGCGTCCATGGCCGTCAAGGGCGATGTAATAACGGATCTGTCCGAAGATATGGCCGCAGAGCAGAAAGCGCGCACGACCTATGACAATATTCTGCGTCTGAGCGACGATCCGGACGTAAACGACGTGATAAAGTTCCTGCGTGAGAGGGAAGTAGTGCATTACCAGCGCTTCGGCGAGGGACTGCGCCGCGCAATAGACAAGATGGATCAGAAAAATTTCTATGCTGTAAATCCGGCCTTTGACAAATAGGCAAAATACTCCCCGGGTTTTCCCCGGGGAGTATTTGTATATTTTGCTAATAATTATTTCGCGAGATTTTTCTTGAGCTTCGCGTATCTCGGCAGGGAATTTTCAAGCGGCAGCTCGGGCTCGCCCTGTATAAGCGGAAGGACATAGTCTATAAATTCCTTCTTGAGGCCGTTGTGTTCATCGTTTATCCATTCCTGCGGGACCTTTTTTTCATAGTTTGCAACGGAATTGAGGGGCAGAAGCTCATACCTGCAGGTATACTTGCCGTCCACATACTCACGCTTGAAGCCGACCATCTTGCCGGTACATCCGGACACGGCCTGTTTAACGGCCTCTTCGCCCGCACCGCAGGCCTCATCAATGTCGACCTTTGAGGCAAGGTGAGCACCGCAGCGCTGAAGCAGACTAAGCTCTATCCCGCGGACCTTCACGCCTTTGAAACGCTGCTTGACAAGAGCGGCCAGCTTTGCCGCAAGACCGCCAAGCTGGGCATGGCCGAAGCCGTCGTTTTCGGCTACCTCGGCCTCGGAGACAAAGCGGCCGTCGGCATAGTGTATGCCCTCGGACACAGCAATAAAGACCTTCTTCTTTGCGGAATATACCTTTTCAACGTCCTCAAAGAACTTTTCCATATCGAAATCGCACTCCGGCAGATATATAAGATCAGGCCCGGAGCCGAAATACGTTGCAAGAGCGGCACTGGCGGCGAGCCAGCCGGCGTGACGTCCCATTATCTCGATTATGGTTATCATGCCGTTGTCATAAACTCTGGCATCCTTGTTTATCTCCATGCAGCTCGTCGCGATATACTTTGCAGCGCTTGCAAAGCCGGGGCAGTGGTCGGTACCGTAAAGATCATTGTCTATCGTCTTAGGTACGCCCATGACACGGCACTCATAGCCGACGGACTCCATATAACGGCTGATTTTTGCGCATGTATCCATAGAGTCGTTGCCGCCGTTATAGAAGAAATAGCGGACGTTGTATTTTTTGAATATCTCGAGGATACGCTTGTAATCGGTGTCGTCATCTTCGGGAGCTGCGATCTTATAGCGGCATGATCCAAGCTCGGAGGACGGAGTATTCAGCAGCAGCTTCAGCTCTGCAGGATCCTCGTCGTCCATTACATAAAGCTCGTCATTCAGCACACCGACTATACCGTGAGCCGCTCCGTATACCTTGGTTATCTCCTCGGCCTCAAGCGCGTTTTTAATAACACCGTATGCGCTCGCGTTGATAACTGCAGTCGGCCCCCCCGACTGACCGAAAATACATGCCCCTACCAGTTTTCCGTCCATCTTTACTTT